>CAMWVO010000237.1 GCA_947177695.1 uncultured Clostridia bacterium | reverse complement strand
GAGATTTCGCGCTCTGCGGAGCGCGACCAAAGGGCTCTGCCCTTTGGAAACTCGCAGCCTTGAAAGGCTGGCGAACTTTTTTGAGTCGGCGGCTTCGCCGCCGAAGTACTACGACAGTTAGTGCGATAAATCCAAATTTACAATTCCCCAAAAATCTATAACAAAATTTCCCATATACCCGCCGTTCCCCATAACATTTTGATAGGTTTGTGTAAAGAAGATGAAATGTTTCGGCGTTTGCAACAAAATGTGTCGAAATTCCTTGACGAATTGCATTAAATAGTGTATTATAGTAGTGTAGATTTTTATGTCTACATACGGAGGATTTACTATGGCACTTTCCGGCAGCGCCAAGAAAGCTTACAAAAAAGCTGTCAAGGCTAAGAAAAAAAGAAAACGCGGTCACTGGCTGCTTATACAAAAGGGAGACAGCGCAAAGGAAGTCGTAAGCAAGCTCTTTACTCAGCTTGCGGTACTCGTTCTTATCGGCTGTATCCTTATTCTCGGAAACGAACTCAGGCTCTCCCTGAGCGCGAAGTTCCTGAACAGCTCCCTCAAAGAGCTTTACTACACCTACATCAGCCCCGGCGACAACGGCGGCGAGCTTCTCGACAGCGCAAAGGAGCTGCTCAAGATCAACCCCGATACCGTGGGCTGGGTGCATATCGACAATACAAATATTTCCATGCCCGTGGTACACCGCTCGGGCAGCGACGGAAACGAATACTATCTTAAATATGCTTTCGACGGAAGCGTCAACAAGGCGGGTACTATATTTATGGATACCCGAAACGTCCTTGACGCTCACGAACGGTCGGACAACATCGTTCTCTACGGTCACAATCAGCGGGACAAGACCATGTTCGGCGACTTGGGATACTACAAAAAGGACTTGCAGTACTACTCCGAACACCCGATCATTCAGTTCAGCTCCAACTACAGGTCGGACAAATACAAGATCTTCGCGTATTTTGTAACCCCTGTGCTGGAGTCCCAGACCCGCGACGGCGTGGTGTTCGACTACCACAACTACCTGAATTTCAAATCCGAGGCGGACTATAACGCCTTTATGGATAATATAATGCTTAGGACGCAGATAATCACTCCTGTGGACGTGAAGTACGGCGACAAGTTTTTGACGCTGTCCACCTGTTCAAACGAGTTTGAACCGTCCCGCTTTGTGGTGTTCGCAAGGCGCGTCCGCGACGGCGAGGACGATACCGTAGACGTTTCCCAAGCGTACCTTAACGCGGGTGCGAAAGAGCCCGACTGGGACGTTATCTACAGATAAGCCGTCCCCGAATAAAACGTCAGTACCTTTGATTTGGCTCTGTAATCTGTAAATCGGTTTAAAACTGCAATTTTACGGACGGAAAACCGTCCATGCAGAAATCTCTATCAGCGAGGTGTTCGGTTATGTCAGGATACAAAAACAACAAAAAAAGCTTTCTGGATAACTTTATCCCAAGGGAGGGCGATTCCAGCAGCGACGTCGCCAGAAAGATCGTTACGGACGTTTCCGTGGTCGTTCTTGCAGTTGCAATAATAGTCCTTGCGTGGTACTTCGTTCAGCAGGCTAAGATAAAGGCTGATATCGAAAAACAGAGAGAGCTGCACAACACAGCGCCCGTTGTGATAACACAGTCCACAGCCCCCACCGAAACGGAGGAGACCACAACCGAGACCGAGCCGCCTCCGCTGGTGGTGCTTGACAGTATGTCCGCGCTTCTGGAGCAGAATCCCGACACGGCAGGCTGGCTGACCGTTGACGGTACCAATATCGACAACGTTGTGCTCCAAACCGACAACAACGACTACTATCTTGACAAGGATTTCTACGGAAACAGAAATATCGCCGGTCAGATCTACATCGACTACAGATGCATCGCAAACGACTACAGCAAGAACCAGAGCGACAATCTGATAATCTACGGTCACAATCAGGCTGACCTGACCATGTTCGGCACGCTGAAAAAATATAAGATCAAAAAGGACAATACAAAGAATTTTGACTTCTACAAGGAACACCCTACGTTTAAATTCAGCAATTTATACGAAGAGTATACATACAAGATCATCGCAATTTTCGTCATCGAGGTTGAGCCTTACCAGACAAGAGACGGCGTTATTTTCGATTACCATAACTACATCAAATTCGGCAAAAACAGGACTTTTTCAGATTTCAAGGACAATGTGCTTAAAAGAACAGCTGTAAATACAGGCGTTGATTTTGAAGAGGGCGACAAGTTCATTACGCTGTCCACCTGTTCAAACGAGTTCGAGCCGTCAAGACTTGTGGTCATCGGCAGACGCGTCCGCGACGGCGAAAGCCCCGAGGTGGACGTTTCAAAGGCGGCTATAAACGAGGATATGCTCGAACCCGACTACAGCTACATCTACAGCAGATAACGATAAACCGAGGTTTGCTTTATGTCTGATACCAATAAGAAAAATTACACGGTGAACGATCTTATGGGCGAGTTTTTTTCCGAGGAAGAGGCAGAGGATAATGCTCCCGCTGAGACTGCGGAGACGTCTGCCGCTAAAACTGAAACCGCTGTTTCCGTTTCCGAAGCTGACGTTTCCGAAGCGGAAACAGAGGAAATTTCCGCGGAAGAGGACGACCCGAACGGTGATACCGACGATACGGAGATCGTTGTGGACGCTCTGGAGGAGGATACCTCCGAGGCGGAAAAGGCGGATATATCAGTTGCGGGGAAATCCGAGTGGGAATCCTTAGAAATCGCGGAAACCGTGTCGGAAATGTTCGATAAAAGCGGTATTTCCGAGGACGTATCCCCCGTTTCCCACGGTAACAGCGCGGTTTGCGGGAATAGCGGAAATATGGAAGAAAATGTCGGAAATGAAGCGGAAATGAAAAAGGACACGGAAATTTCCCAAATTTCCGAAACGGAAACAGGAAATATTTCCGAAAACAAAGCAGAAAATTACAGTCCCGAAGCGGACGAGGATCTGGACAGCGGCTTTAATGAAAGTCCTGCGGCGAGGTTTTTTAAAGGTATAGTGCCGTGGAAAGGCGATTCCGTTTTTGAGGTCATAAGGAAGATCATATTCATCGCGGCGTCGGCTGTTTTCGTGGGCGCGGGCTGTATGCTGGTAAGCACGCTTATCCAGTCCAGGCAAGCCGTCGAGCAAAAGGAAAAGGACAAGGAGATAATCGTAACCACCATTGCGACCGCCATTGACGAAAACGGAAATGTTGTGGTAGTTGCTCCCACCGAGGAGCAGGAAGCCGAACACCGCTTTAATGTTGCGGAGTACTATAAAGGTATCAACGAGGATTACATCGGCTATCTGGAGCTGAGCGGCTGCGACATTGCCGAGCCTATCGTTCAGGGAAGCGACAACGACTACTATCTGACCCACGCGATACACGGCGGAAACAACAAGGCAGGCACTGTTTTCATGGACTACCGCTGCACCTTTACCGCGGACTACATCTCCCCCAACATTGTGTTCTACGGACACAATCAGGAGGACGGCACAATGTTCGGCAACCTGAAGGACTACAAGCAGAACGTGCAGTTCTACGAGGAAAATCCCGTGGTGAAGTTCAGTACCGAGAACGAGACCTATCAGTACCTTATCTACGGCTTTTTCGTGACCAACGCTCTGGCAAACCAGGACAGCAACGGCTTCGTTTTCCACTATCAGGACTATATCGAGGCTCTGGACGACGAGCGCACCTTTAACTGGTACAGGGAAATGGTTCTGGAGCGCAATCAGATAATCTCCCCCGTGGACGTGGAGTACGGCGACAGGCTGCTTTGCCTGTCCACCTGTTCAAATGAATTTTCCGATTCAAGATTTGTTATATTTGCAAGAATGCTCCGTGAGGACGAGGAACTAACGGACTTCGATTTCTCGGAAGCCTACCTGAACCCCAACGCAAAGGGTGTGGACTGGGAAGCCATAATGTCCGGCGAGACCTCCGCCACAGAGGCGGAAATACTCGACGAGGACGATGATGACGGCGAGGAATACGGAAACGGTTTCCTGCAAACAGCCGTCCACGGCACAAGGAGACCTCAGGTTACAGAGGAAACGGAGACGACCACCGTCCCGCAGGAGGAAAACGACGGGGATAAAACGGAAAAAACAACTAAAAAGAAAACAAGCAAGAAATCCTCGGAAACGGAGGAAACGGCGGAGGAAAGCGATGGGCTCTCCGAAGCAACGCGGCGTTCCTCCCGTGATACCG
>CAMWVO010000236.1 GCA_947177695.1 uncultured Clostridia bacterium | reverse complement strand
ATGTTGGACGGTATTTGTCGTACACGTCCGCTTTGCCTGTGAATTTTTCTTCGTTCACCCAAAAGCCTCCTTACTTCAAAGCCGACTTCCATTTGCCGTTTTCCTTATAGTAAAACAACTCGCTGATATCGTCGTCGCAGAACATCTTAAAATATTCCTCCATAGTGTCCGCAAGCTTCAAGCCGAGGAAATCGCTTTTGTTTACCCAATAGCACTCCCCTTCCTCGGAGGAACGAAGCTCACCCGAAAACTTGTCCGTTTTGTATGTAAGCACCATGTACCGCGAACCGTCGTCTCTCGTCCAGTCCTTGATACCGCACAGCTGCGGAGAGCGGATAGTCAGCCCCGTTTCCTCAAAGACCTCACGTATCACAGCGTCGGTAAAGGACTCGCCCTTTTCAACGTGACCTCCGGGGAAAGTCACGCCGCCCCAGACGTCGCCTATCTTGTCCTGCACGAGGATTTTGTCCCCGTCGCAGATCATGCACATATTTGTCAGTGTAACTGTTTCCGTACGCATTTATGCCGACCTCCCGTTAAAACATGACCAGTGAAAGAACAGCAAAAACTGCCCCAATGACCGCAAAAATACTTCCAACCAAAATCATGATCGAAGTGCTCTGCTTCTCCCTGACTTTACCGTCCTCCGAAATATAAAGCGTTGTCTCTGTTCCCAGCGGCTTCGGCGGCATTACGGACACATTGCTTTCATGCCTTTTGGTCTCACCGCCGTCGTAATATTCGTAAACAGGATAAACGTATGTATGCATATGCCCGTGCTTACCTCGTACTCTTCTTTTTATAAAATCAACGATCGTTCCGCTTACCTCACGGCTATTTTTTATAGCGTTATTGGTTGCCAGACCGCCTATCAACACGCCTATCCCTACAAGTACAAACAGTACTCCGAACGCTGCAAATGCTGTTTTTATCATATTTCCTCCTTAATTCGGCACGCTGTGACATTTACTAATCAATTATACTATAACATGGAAAAAAAGTCAATGAATGGGGTCGCGCATCATTCGCTTCATTTTTCAGACGGAATATATCTTTCTCGCAATATCAACGGTATCCTTTGCGTCCTTTGCGTAGAAGTCCGCGCCTATCTTTTCCGCATATTCGGGAGTGAGGACCGCTCCGCCAACAACCGTCTTGCAGGGGACGTTATTGTCATGAAGCAGCTTTACGGTTTCCTCCATTGAGCCGAGTGTGGTCGTCATCAGCGCGGAAAGTCCCACAAGCTTTACCTCGTGCTTGACGGCGGCTTCAAGGACGGTTTCGGGAGGAACGTCCTTGCCAAGATCGATAACCTCAAAGCCGTAATTTTCCAGCAGTACCTTGACGATATTCTTGCCGATGTCGTGAATATCGCCCTTTACCGTGGCAAGTACCACCTTGCCCTTGCTTACGCTTTCGCCGCCGCTTTGCGCCATGTGTTTCTTTATGACCTCAAACGCCGCCTGTGCAACGCTTGCCGCCATAATAAGCTGGGGCAGGAAAATTTTTCCGCTTTCAAATTCCGCGCCAGCTTTGTCAAGGGCGGGAATAAGCAGATCGTCAACGATCTCCATGCTGTCCTTGGTTTTGAGCAGTTCTTCGGTAATGCGTGCGCCCTCGTCTTTCAGACCGTTCGCGATAGCCGACGGCAGGTCGTTACTGTCCGACTTAGGAGCAGCAGCCGCACCAGTACTGCTTACAGACGTTGTAAAATTGCTGCCCGAATAGGCGGCAATAAATTCCGCGGAATTTTTATCAATATTTGTAAGAAGCTTGTACGCCCGCACCGCGCCTGTCATAAGAGCGGCGTTAGGGTTGATTATGGGCAGGTCGAGACCGTTCGTCAGCGCCATTTGCAGGAAATTGCAGTTTACCAGTTCGCGGTTAGGCAGTCCAAAGGAAATATTTGACACACCGAGTACGGTTTTAAGTCCAAGCTCGGTTTTGACGCGGTGCAGAGCCTTTACCGTCTCCATGACAGCCGCCTGCTCCGCGGAAGCCGTAAGCGTGAGACAGTCTATGAAAACGTCCCGCTTGGGAATGCCCGCTTTTTCGGCGTTTGCAAGGATTTTTTCCGCTATCTCAAAACGTCCCTCCGCGGTCTTGGGGATACCTCCCTCGTCAAGGGCAAGTCCCACAACAGCCGCACCGTACTTTTTCACAAGGGGCAAAATCGCCTCCATGGACGCTTTTTCGCCGTTTACCGAATTTACGATAGGCTTGCCGTTATAGACCCGCAAAGCCGCTTCCAGAACGTCGGGACGGGTAGAATCAAGCTGTAACGGCAGGTCTGTAACACCCTGCAAAGCCTTGACAACCTTTACCATCATTTCCTTTTCGTCAATGTCGGGCAATCCCACGTTTACGTCCAGAATGTCCGCGCCTGCGTTTATCTGCTCGATAGCCTGACCCAGAATGTAGCCGATATCCTCCGACTTCAAAGCCTCCTTGAAACGCTTTTTGCCCGTAGGATTTATACGCTCGCCGATAATTCTCGGCTGGTCGATAACCACGGTCTTGGCGGGACTGCACACCGCCGCTTCAAGCTTCGGATTCTGCCGAATATACTTCATATCTTTAAGACGATTCACAACCAAACGTATGAAATCGGGATTCGTACCGCAGCAGCCGCCCGCAACCTTAACTCCGTACTTGACAAGATTTGCCATGCTGTCCGCAAAATCTTCGGGAGTAAGGTCGTACTTGTTGGTGATAGGGTCGGGAAGTCCCGCGTTGGGCTTGACGGCAATTGGCAGGGTAGTCCATTTGGAAAATTCAGTCACAACAGGTTCAAGCTCTTTCGGACCGAGAGAGCAGTTCACGCCTATCGCGTCAACTCCCAGACCCTCCATAGTCAGAGCCATTGCGGACACGGAACAGCCCGTGAACGTCCGATTGGTCTGCTCAAAGGTCATAGTGGTTATTATTGGCAGATCGCTGTTTTCCTTTGCCGCAAGCACAGCCGCTTTCAGCTCGTAAAGGTCGGTCATGGTCTCGCAGGCGATAATGTCCGCGCCTGCCTGAACGGCGGCAACGACCTGCTCCTTGAAAATGTCGTAAGCTTCCTCAAAGGTCAGTCCCCCCGTAGGTTCGAGAAGCTGTCCTATTGGACCCATGTCAAGGGCGACCAACGCCTTGTCTCCGCAAGCCTTTTTAGCAATTCCAACAGCGGTGGAGATTATTTCCGCAACGCTTTTGCCTGTCTTTGCCATTTTGTAACGGTTACAGCCGAAAGTGTTTGCGCAAACGATCTGCGACCCCGCGTTCACATAAGCGGAATGAATTTCCTCTATCCAATCGGGCTTGTCAAAGTTGAGCATTTCGGGAATACCGCCCATTTCCATGCCTTTCGCCTGAAGCATTGTACCCATTGCGCCGTCCCAGAAAACGAACTCGTTATCCTTTAAAAACTTGTAAAATATTTCCTTTTTATTCATAGCACCTTTCTCCATTCTTTCGGAAATCGCATTTTTAACGGATTTTACACGTCCCGCAGCCGCGGCGTTTTTGGGGTACTGGCTTTTCCGAAATGCCAATAACTGCCGTAACCGATTTTGTTGGGGTAAGCAAGCCCCCGTCCGTCACACAGACGCCCACGGTACGCATGGCGTTCACCGCCGCAAGGAAGTCCCCCTGACATTCAAGTGGGAAATCTCCGTACCCGGGAGAGAACCGCCATGTGGTGAATTTTCCCGTAAACCGTTCCCCTATCTCCTTTTCGGCAATGTCGCAGACCTGCTCCACCGCCGCGGAAGCCATAGCGTCGGCAACAAGAGCCTTTGCCATATCCTCCGCCTGTACCGTTCTGAGAAGCTTGTCAACGCCGTCCCCGAGAGTTGCGCACAAAAGAACCGCCCCGAAACAGCCGTCCAGATGTGCGGAAATATCCCTGCCACGCAGAACAAGCTTGTGTCCCGCAAGAGTAACTGTTTCCTCGGAAATGTCCCCAATATCGGCATATATCCAATGAAATTTTGGATTTGCCGCGTCCAAAAGGCGGCTTTCGCACTCGTCTGCAAGTACAGAAATATTTTCGGGAGGTTCTCCCCGCAGACCCATGTACCGAAAGGCTTCGGCACGGTTTATCTTCGTTAATTCTATCATAGTTAAATCCTTTTGGTTATTTTGGGTTTAGAAGATAAATTGGAATTTATTTATGTCGTGGATATTCGGGCATCAAATCAATCAATCTTGCTGTACGTCCTTCTTTATCCAATAGAATTTCAATATT
>CAMWVO010000235.1 GCA_947177695.1 uncultured Clostridia bacterium | reverse complement strand
ACGATCTGTAGAGAGGTCTCGTGGGCTCGGAGATGGGGATAAGAGACAGGCCATCGTTAGTGCCATTTAGATTTAAGGCAAAATTATTTTTAGGTGTTTTATGCCTTTTGAACAACGATTTGCATTTTGAAAAAAGCATATAGGCAAATATAGGTAATGAAAAATCGTGATTTGCCGCATCAAAATATTTACAAAGAACATCATATTCGTCACTTATGCATGTACCGCTGACTTCATTATCAATATTAACAAAGTATCTATATATATAAGTATTGCACCATTGTTGCCATCCAAAATTTCTATGAATAATATGTACCGTATTCTTGTTGCATATCATTACGTTTTTATCGACAAAATTAGGTAAAGCATATTTTAAATCTGATTTACGTATTTGGTACGGATAGAATAACTTGTATTTTTCTCGATTTGCTTTTGTGTTTAAAACAGAAAAACATTTAAATGCTATTGATGGAGCATTTTCGCGAAAAAGATACGTTATATAATACTTTTTTCCCATATCGGTGGAATCAATAAGATATACTGGGTTTCCCTTACAAATTCTTCCTGCTTCTAAGCGTCTTTTCACAATGCGATCTATTTCCTTAAATTTCTTTGCGGTTAGCTCTTTTCCGACTATTAAAATTTCCATATACTGCACTCTCCTTAACTGCTAAAGCAGCTTATAATTTCCAATATTTAGCATAACATATTCAAGCATGTTTGTCAAGTTTTTATAATATTAAAAATATTTTTATTACGCTTATGGTAGATATATAGGCATATAATAGAAAAATACACGCATTTCAACAATTATACCCAACCAAAACAACCGCCATACCCTCCGAGCAATTATTTGAGGGTATGGCGGTTTATCTATATGCTATTGAAATATGCAGTTGTCTGAACCAATCGGATTCTAAACCATTTTGAATATATATTATTTTAATACAACAATAACAGGGCTGTAAAAATAATATATTAGGAGGCAGTGTTATGAACACTTTATCTTACACTATAACAAGAGAAAATTTAAACTGCGGCAACTATAATGTATGTGAAGCCGCAGAAAATGAAACCGCATCAGGTTTTTGCGAATTGCTGATGTCGGTAATATTCAATATACTAAGCGCAAAGGAGGATGTCCCATATGAAGCGAATTGATAAAATCATAGCTTCGGGAAATGTTCCTACAGCGGCAATATATGCAAGGTTTTCAAGTGATAATCAGCGTGAGGAAAGCATAGACGCTCAACTCAGGGCTTGCCGAGAATATGCTGACCGTAACCATATTAAGGTTGTCGGCGAATACATAGACCGTGCAAAATCGGCTACCACCTCGGAGAACCGATCGGGATTCCTTGCTATGATAGGCGATGCTGACAAGTTCGATTTCGTTCTGGTACATAAGCTTGACCGCTTTGCAAGAAACCGTTCCGACAGCATAGGCTACCGTATGGAGCTTAAACGCCACAATACAACGCTTATCAGCGTAATAGAAAATCTCGACGAAGATAATCCCGAAAGTATTATCCTTGAAAGTGTTCTGGAGGGCATGAATGAGTATTATTCGAGAAATCTTGCAAGAGAAGTTCGCAAGGGACTTAACGAAAACGCTTTAAAATGCCAGCACAACGGCGGGAAACCGCCGCTTGGGTACAAGGTTGATCCTCAGACAAAATTGTTAGAAATAGATAATGAAGAAGCTCTTGCTGTCAGGCTTATTTTTCAAAGCGTGCTTGACGGTAAGGGCTATTCTCATATTATCAAGCAGCTTAACGAAAACGGCATGAAAACCAAGCTCGGTAAGCCATTTGGCAAAAATTCTCTGCATGATATTCTTAGAAATGAAAAATACTGCGGTGTTTACGTCTATAACCGTGCCCAAGCAAAGACAGACAATAAGCGTAATAATCATAAAAGCAAACCTGCCGAGGACATTATTCGCATTGAGAATGGTATTCCCGCGATTATAAGCAAAGAAACGTTTGAGCGGGTACAGGAGATACTGAACCGCCGTGTGAATAAAACACCTACTTCGGCAGCTAAGGAGGTCTACCTGCTCTCAGGTAAAATTTACTGCGGAGAATGCGGCGCGGTATACTGCGGAAACCGTCACAACTGCGGCAGAAGCAAGACTACTATGGTTACATACCGCTGCAATAACCGTACTACTAAAACCAACATTACCTGCAAAAACAAGGAGGTCAACAAAAAGTATATTGAAGCCTTTGTGCTTAAAGTGCTTTCAGACATCATTTTTGACGAGAAATATGTTCCGAACATTATAAAAGATTACAATACATTTACTTTGAATAACTCTTCCGATATGGCTGATAGTGCTGCTGTTATGAAAAAGGAAATTTCACGGCTGAACGGCAAGATCTCCAATCTTACCAACGTTATAGCTGAAACGGGAAACGCCTCACTTGTGACAGCTCTTTCCAAGCTTGAAAACGAGCGTGACAGTCTTACGGAAAAGCTTGAAGCTCTTACAGAAAAAATGAAAGCCGTAAAAATTCCCGATGAGGAGATCAATGCAGCGTTTGTAAAAGCAAAGGCAATGTTTCAATCGGGGACACTTGCGGAGACACGACAGCTTATCAATCTTTATGTCGAGAAAGTGGTTGTATATCCCGACCGAGTTGACCTTAGAGTTAATCCTATAAATTTTATGTCGAATATTTTGTCTGCCGGCGATAATGCACAGCTAAGCAAGATTCCAGCTGAAAGCTTTGCAGAAGATAAAAGTATAACCCGCAAAAGTCTTAATATGGGAAAAAATGAACCTGCTCCGCCGAGGTAATTGCTTTGGCGGATTTTTTCCTATATATGATATATAATATTTAGTACGTTATTTTACTGTCATTTTATACGGCAATATTTTAATAGTGTCCATAAATTGATAGTATCTGATATGAAAAATATGTATGCACTTAAAAATGTACTTATTAATAAATTTGTTGTATGTGATAAATAATCAATCGTTACTAAAAATTATTTCAGCTTGAAACATATCGGTAAAAATTGTGAAAAGAATGATTTATATGCAGGAATATGAAATTACTAAAGACGGATTTGGTATCCATACATTTGAGTTATCAATTCCATATTTACGAAAAGCCGAGTTGGATACTATTACGAAAAAGATATCCAGCGAACCGTCAAGCGGAATTGACGAAGTAAAGCCTAAATCCTTTTATGTACATACGAAATATCCTTGTTTGCGGATATATCTTAATCATAAAAAGCATATGCGGTATATACGGGTAATTGTTACCGCGAATAAAGTACTCCATCCGGAAACCGATTATTTGTCGATACTTAACGAAAATGACGATGTTGATTTGCTTGGCATGAAGATGAATTATATGCTTACGGACATATTCGGTGATGAATACGGTCTTGATAAATTCAATCTTTCAAGAATAGACTGCTGTGTAAATGTAATGCTGTCAAAGGATTTTTCCGCAGAACGTTATGTGAAGCTGATTTCACGTTCTATGAAGTGTCAAGAACATTTGATTTTGGAGTACGATGACGATTCTGAAATTAATAAATTGAAAAATGAGCATAGCTTTCGCGTCAGAACACAATTCGGTGCATTTACGGCATATGACAAATATTTTCAGCTTGAAAATATAAATGTGAATTTTGAAGCGGTATCGGACGCATTGTTAAGGCTTGAGCTTGAATTTAACAGGCGGCATATACACAATACCGTTAATGACAATTGCAGCAATGCTGACATTTTGAAGTTTTATTTGCGTAACAGCCGCGGAAGCTTTGAGGAATTTATTTTTTTAAAATTTGACAAAGGCAGATACTACACAGTTAAGAAAATGAGGGAAATTGTTGAAAATTCCGAGTTGAAAAAGTGTGAAAAGAAGCACGCCCAAAAGCATATTGACGCTCAATATAATGCTCGGTATTATAAAAGTGCTATGTCAAATTCAAAGAAAAAGATAAAATCGGAGAAAGCATTTTACAGTATGCTTGATAATTTTGAATGTTTGGATATGTCACCGATATCGCTGTCATATAGGGACAAGCACGGCGACGACAGCGTTCCGAGCCTGTATGAGTTACTCGGCTTTGAGTGCGAAAATATATGAATAAATCGGCGTTCCCGAAATGGAAACGCCGATCTCACTTTGTATTCTGCCTTTTAAATTCCTCAATAATATTTGCAACTATCTCCGACTGATTGTCTGTCAGACCGTCAACATCGAAATACTTTTTGGAATCTATCCCAAGCAGATAAT
>CAMWVO010000234.1 GCA_947177695.1 uncultured Clostridia bacterium | reverse complement strand
GGAGAGGATTTCGCGCTCTGCGGAGCGCGACCAAAGGGCTCTGCCCTTTGGAAACTCGCAGCCTTGAAAGGCTGGCGAACTTTTTTGAGTCGGCGGCTTCGCCGCCTGAGCGTCCCAATAGTTAGCCGCGTAAATCAAAATTTACCGTCCGAAATTGATTTCCTATGACAGACATTTAACTCTTGCAAAATCAAACAAAACATGATATAATAATACTATAACTAAATCACTGTAAGGAGCTGTCAGAAATGTGTTCCGATAAAAATATACATATCGCCGTAAGAAAGCTTGTCTGCTACGGTCTGGAAAAAAATCTTATCTCCGCGGAGGACAGAATCTACGCCGCAAACGCTGTCTGTGAGGTGCTTCACATCGACGACTACGACCCGCCGGAAGAAAACTTCAACGGCGTGGCGCTTGAACCCGTCCTGCGGGAAATTCTCGAATATGCGGTGGAAAAGGGTCTTACCGAGGACGGTCCAGTTTACCGCGATCTGTTCGATACCAAAATCATGGGCTGTCTTACTCCCCGTCCCTCTGAGGTAATTGAAAAATTCCGCAGCCTTTACCGCGAAAAATCCCCCGAAGCCGCTACCGACTACTACTACAAGCTCAGCGGGGACTCAAACTATATCCGCCGCGACAGGATCGCCAAGGACATGAAGTGGACTGCCAAAACCGAGTACGGCGATCTTGAGATAACCATAAATCTGTCCAAGCCCGAAAAAGACCCCAAGGCTATCGCCGCAGCCCTTAACGCAAAGCAAAGCGGCTACCCCAAATGTCTGCTCTGCGAGGAAAACGTGGGCTACGCGGGACGCGTCAACCACCCAGCCCGCCAGAACCACAGGATAATTCCCGTGAAGATCAACGGCGAGCGCTGGTGTCTGCAATACTCCCCTTACGTGTACTATAACGAGCACTGCATACTCCTTAACAGCGTCCACACCCCCATGAAAATAGACCGCGCCGCGTTCGGAAAGCTGTTCGATTTTGTGGAGCAGTTCCCCCACTACTTCATCGGCTCAAACGCAGACCTGCCAATAGTCGGCGGCTCTATCCTTACCCACGAGCATTTTCAGGGAGGACATCACGATTTTGCAATGGCGTCCGCTCCCATTGAAGAGACCTACGTTATTCAAGGCTTCAAGGACGTGGACGTGGGCAGGGTCAAGTGGCCCATGTCCGTGCTGAGACTTCGCTGTCCCGATTACGAGCGTCTTATTGAGCTTGGTGACAAGATTCTCACCAAATGGCGCAGCTACACCGACGAGAGCGCGTTCATCTTCGCGGAGACCGACGGAGTTCCCCACAATACCATAACTCCCATTGCCCGCAAGAACGGCAATGCCTACGAGCTTGACTTGGTACTCAGAAACAACATCACCACCGAGGAATGTCCTTTGGGATACTTCCACCCCCACAGCGAGCTTCACCACATCAAAAAGGAAAATATTGGTCTTATCGAGGTTATGGGACTTGCCGTACTTCCCGCACGTCTCAAAGACGAAATGGAAGCTCTTGCCGACACGCTGATAAACAAGGGCGCAAGCGCGGTTCGTGAAGACCCCGAGCTGGAAAAGCACGCCGACTGGGCGGAGGAATTTGCCGCACGGAGAGAGATTACCCCGGAAAACGTTAACGACGTTATCAAGGACGAGATCGGAAAGGTGTTCATGAAAGTCCTTGAACACGCCGGCGTCTACAAGAGAAACGCTAAGGGTGCAGCCGCTTTCGGACGGTTCGTTTCAACTATCTGATTTACAAATAATACTGCCGCGGTTTGAGTGTCAAAAAACCGCGGTATTTTTTTGCAAAATTTGTGCTTTTTTTATTTGCGGAAATCCATGGAAATGTTGTATAATATTAACCGAACAAATCAATATTATATGAAAGGACTTTTAAAGCTTGATTACAGATCTGACCAAAGGCAGACCCTCGTCGCTGATATGGCGGTTTACGCTGCCCATGCTTATCAGCATTATCTTTCAGCAGATGTACAATATCTGCGACAGCGTTATCGCAGGAAATTTCGTAGGCTCCGCGCCAATTGACGGCGAGCTTGCCCTTGCCGCGGTAGGAGCGTCCTACCCAGTCACCATGCTGTTCATTCAGTTCGCAAACGGAATAAACGGCGGCTGCGCGGTGGTGATATCCCAGCTTTTCGGCGCAAAGGAATACGTCCGCATGAAAACGGCTGTGTCCACCTCGCTTATCACGACCCTTGCTTTAGCGGCAATATTGACCTTGGGGGGACTTTTCTTCTGCGATCCCATAATGACCGCGTTAAACACTCCCGCCGACATCTTTGCGGACTCGGCGCTGTATCTGCGTATCTACATCGGGGGACTGCCGTTCCTCTTTATGTACAACGTCTGCACGGGAATTTTCACCGCGCTGGGGGACTCCCGAACTCCGCTTATCTTCCTTATCGCCTCGTCTGTAGGAAACATAATCCTCGACCTTATCATGGTCATTCCCATGCAGATGGGAGTTGCGGGCGTTGCATGGGCGACCTTTATCGCGCAGGGAGTATCGGCAGTACTGGCGGCTGCGGCGCTTTTTGCACGTCTTAAAAAAGTAAAGACTACGCACAAAAATCCCGTGTTTTCGCCGCATATGCTTAAAACCATAAGCAGGATAGCCATTCCCACAATATGCCAGCAAAGCTTTGTTTCGGTGGGAAACCTGCTTATACAGGGTCTTGTAAACGACATGGACTCGGCAGTTCTGGCGGGATACTCCTCTGCGATAAAGCTGAACACCTTTGCGGTAAATGCCATGGCGTGCATTTCCAACGGCATAAGCTCCTTTACGGCGCAGAATATCGGCGCTGCAAAGCACGAGCGCATACCCCAGGGCTACAAGGCGGGAATGGTCTTTACTGCGATATGTATTGTACCGTTTCTGGTGTGCTACTTAGTTTTCAGCGAAGCTATGATAGGGATATTCTTCTCCGAGCCATCGGAGGAAGCCTTGAAGGTCGGCGTTTCGTTCCTGCGCGCCGCGTCGCCGTTCTATGCCGTTTTAGGAATTAAAATGCTGTCCGACGGAGTTTTGAAAGGCGCGGGAGCAATGAAATCCTTTATGACGGCGACATTCAGCGATCTGCTGCTAAGAGTTGCGCTGTCCTACGCGCTTGTACCACACGAAACCGTGATAGGAACTCTCACAATTCCCGGAGCGGGAATGGGCTTCGACGGTTTCCTGTGGGCATGGCCCATCGGCTGGGGACTGTCGGCGATGATGTCCCTGTGGTGCTACCGCCGCGGAAACTGGCGGGACACGGCGTTTTCCGAAGCCTTGGGAAGCAAAAAGAATTAGGTAAAACCCGTTAGGAGGTCATAGAATGGTTATTGACGCTCATGCGCATATTTTCCCCGACAAGATAGCCGAGAAAGCCGTAGCGGGGATCGGAAATTTCTACGGTGATCTGACTATGGAGCTTGACGGCACTGCCGAAGGGCTCCTGAAAAGCGGCGGCAGTGCGGGCGTGGACAAATTTCTCGTCCACTCGGTAGCGACCGTCCCGGCGCAGGTGACAAGCATTAACGATTTTATTGCAGGCTGTGTGAAAAAATATCTGGGCAAGTTTATCGGATTTGCCGCCATGCATCCAGATTTTGAGGACGTTTCCGCAGAGCTTGACAGAGCCGTTTCCCTCGGACTGAAAGGGGTCAAGCTTCACCCCGATTTCCAGCGGTTCAATGCGGACGACGAAAAGGCTATGGTCATCTACGAAGCCGCCGCCGCAAGAGACCTGCCCGTACTTATACACATGGGCGACAGCAGGACGGATTTTTCCAAACCGAGACGGCTTGCCAACGTCCTTGAACGGTTTCCGTCGCTTGTGGTTATCGCGGCGCACTTCGGCGGCTGGTCGGAGTGGGACTCCGCGGCGGCTGTTCTGGGCGGCGGAAAGTACGAACATCTCTGGACAGACTGTTCAAGCTCTCTGTACGCACTGTCCCCCGAACACACAAAGCGTCTTATCGGCGCATACGGTGCGGACAGGGTGCTGTTCGGTACGGATTACCCCATGTGGACAGCCGCCGAGGAGCTGGAACGGTTTGCCGAGATACCCCTTACCGAGAGTGAGCGGGAAATGATACTCCACGAAAACGCGGAAAGGCTGTTGAAGCTGTGAGTTAGCGTGCTATCTAAAAGTCCCCGCGCGGCGAAGCCGCCATGGAAAAGTTTTGTCCACCTTTTCAAAGGCGGCAGGTTTCCAAAGGGCAGAGCCCTTTGGAAACTCGCAGCCTTGAAAGGCTGGCGAACTTTTTTGAGTCGGCGGC
>CAMWVO010000233.1 GCA_947177695.1 uncultured Clostridia bacterium | reverse complement strand
TGACGGTCATGCTCCAGTGAGTATAGCCGCGGAACACAACTTCTATCAGCGAGTAGACCGCTCCGCCGAACAGGAAAACAATAAGATTTTCTATCGCCTTCGGCATAGCTTTTTTCCTTTCTAAAATTGTTGTTTACTTATATTTTCCGCCGCCGCTGCGAAAATATTGCAAGAAACTTCTGTAAGCATTTTCGGCGTTCGTGCAATGCCGATACAGAAACTTTTTCTCGTCCCGGAAACTAAATTTTCGTCTCGGAAATAAAACTATGCCGCCGTCACTACAGACGGCGGCAAGCATAAAGGCTCAGCCTTTCGTGCAAGCTTTTTGCCAAAACTAAATTTTCGTCTCGGAAATAAAACTATGTTTCCCTTTCCATAAACGGCGGCAAGCATAAAGGCTCAGCCTTTATGCCATAAGATACAGGCTGTTGCCGATCTCTGTTCCCGTAAGCGTCAGAGGCTCGTCCTCCAGGTCGGGGCACTTTACAAGATAATTGGTTTTGTTGTTGCTTTTCAGCACCATGTAGCCCTCGTCCAGAAGCGCGCCCGTCTCCTCCTCGGAGGCTACGGCTATCCTGAGCAGCTCTACCGTGCTGTTCTCAAGATCCGATCTGAACTTGCAGAACACCGCCTCGCCCGTCGCCGTGTCTCTTTTGACGGTAACAACGCCGTCCCAGCGGCTGGGCAGGATAAAGCAGTATCCCTCGCTCACATTATAGAAGCTTGAATATTTCTTTGTAATGCTGTAGTTGTCGAAAACGTTCCAGTCGGCGCTGTACAGCTTTGTCCCCGATGAGTCCTCGGAATATCCGGGAAAAAGCGTCAGGGTTGGTATCTCGATCACCCCGTCAAGGTCGATATCGGTGCAGGAATATCCCGCGGGACGCCTTGTCTTTTCGATAAGACCCGACTCGCCCAGATAAAGGGGATTTCTCAGTTGACCGTCCACGGAATAGATTATCTCCGTGGTAAGCTGTCCGCCCGAAAGACCGTCTATAAAGATAGCGGGAGTTTCCTTTCCCACATATCCCGCGGCGACGCTGACGAACTCCGACGCGGATTCGTCCAGAGCAACGCTTCCCGTTTCCGCTACAGCGCCGCTTTCCGGGTCAGCCGAAACGGAGCTGAGCGAAGCCTTTCTCAGCTGGTTTCCGGGGTGGATAATGATAAGCTCGTTTTTGCCGTCCCGCTCTAAGTCGGCGGAAAACATCGTGCTGTAGCTGTCGGAATACTCCGTGTTCAGCAGACCGTTCTCATAGCTGTATATCTGAACGCTTCGTTCTCCAGAAAGCAGGGTGTAGCCGATAATAATGTTCTGTCTTCCGCTTTCTCCCAGATCGGAGAAGATGATCCTGTCTATTCCAGTACCCGCTCCCGCGTGGTCGTAGACGCTTGTCCACTTGCCGCCGCGGCGGTCGATGACGTTTATCCTCACGTTTCCGCCGCCCTCGGTCTCGCCCGCCTTTTCGTAGAACACCACCGCCTCGCGGTCAGGCTCGATGTCGATATCCGCAAAAACAAAAGCCGAACGGTACTCGCCCGAACGCGGATATTTCAGCCGGATATCATTTCCCACCGACCTGATAAGCGCGTCATAGACGGCGTTCTGTTCCTCCGACAGCTTCGGCGGAGAGAGAAGCGAATCCACCGAGCCCCCGAGAGAGCAGCCTGCCATAAAAAGCGAGCAGACGGCGCATACGGCAGCCGCGCATATTTTTTTCACTTCGGCGGTTCACTTCCTTTTTTTCAGAAAATAGAGGGCAGAGGATAGAGAACAGACTGGTTCACTTCTATCCTCTATCCTCTGTTTTGATTATTTGAAATGCTTATTCGTCGTCGATGGACTGCATATTTCTTACCGCGACGGTAGTTTTCATCCAGCGGCGTTTGCCGTTAAGGTTCAGCTTAGGCATTACCCTGTAAACGTAGGTGCTCCAGAACACCGCCACAATAGCTATCGTTACTATAGCAATGCCTATATCCGACGTTTCGGGAGAAGCCATACCCTCGCGTTCCATATAGTTGAACGTAAAGTATGTGATATATCTCGGTATTACCGATACAGCGGCAAAGATCGAAGCCGCGTATCCGAAAATGCACATGAAGATACGGGTGTTTTTCTTTTCAAAGCCAGCAAAAACTCTCGCGGCATAGATAAAGAACATGGACGACGCCATTGCAGTAAGCATGATGTAGACCTTTTCGGAATAAACGCCCACAAGCTGATTTTCCGAGAACATGGAGAATATCTCCAGCAGCTTCCATATCGGGAAAAACATCAGGAAAACGCAGTTGCCCTTGGTAATGCCCTCTCCTTTAAGAATGTTTGACGCCGTTGAAATAAATGTGATTATTGTGATAAGCGCGCAGACGTAGGTTATCCACGTCAGGACGGGTACTCCCGCAAAAGCGAAGACAGGGTTTTCCTCTGTAGATATCTCCGCGTTCTTTCTCGCAACCGAGGACAGGGCAAAAATGATATCGAAAACCATAAGTCCCGCCATAATGATCATAACCGCTGCCGCCACAGGGGAAACCTTTTTGGCAAGTCTTTCCGGTTTGAGACGCATCGGGTTTATGAGTATGCAGGACTTTATCGCCTTATCTCTTGACTTGCCGATAAGCATTATCACAGCAATAAGTATGAAGCCGATAATAAGGACAAATACCGTGTAATTTTTTGCCGGAGACGGGTCGATGTACTTTCCCGTGGAAAAATTCATGTTCGACTGGAGCTGGGCTGTTCTTGCCGCGACCGCAGCCACAAGCGTCAGCGCATACGCACCCATTGAAAATTTCTTGTCGATCTTAACTTTTTTAGTCTTGTAAGGTTTCTTTCCCATGTCACATTCCCCTTTTAAAGTATTGCCGCGCAGCGGCTTGGTTTATGACCGTATAGATTACTACAATTATACGCGTTCGTCAAGCGGAATATATTTTTTCCTTTTTGCGATCGCCTTATACGCGGGACGGATAATTCTTCTGCCGTTGATAAGCTCCTCGATCCGGTGAGCCGCCCAGCCCGCTATCCTGGACACCGCGAAAAGCGGCGTATTCAGCTCGGCAGGTATCTTCAGCATTCTGTAGACAAGTCCCGAATAAAGATCCACGTTTGCGCACATTGTCTTTGTGCTGCCCTTTACGTTTGCAAAGACCTCGGGAGTTATCCTCTCCACCGCGTCCAGCAGACGGAATTCTCTTTCGTACTCCGTGCCCTCCGCCAGCCTTACCGCGTTCCGTTTGAGAATGACCGCTCTCGGATCGGAAAGAGTGTAGACCGCGTGTCCCATACCGTATATAAGACCGCTTCCGTCTCCCGCTTCCTTTCTGATGACCTTGGCAATATAGTCAGCGACCTGACCGTCGTCCTCCCAGTCGGAAATATTAGCCTTGAACTCCTCCAGCTGACGTATCACCTTGAAGTTCGCGCCGCCGTGCCGCTGACCCTTGAGAGAGCCTATCGCCGCCGAGTATGCCGAATACGCGTCGGTGTCCGCCGAAGTAAGGGTACGGCAGGTAAAGGTGGAATTGTTTCCTCCTCCGTGCTCCGCGTGGAGTATCAGCATAAGGTCGAGCAGTCTTGCCTCTTCTGCCGAGTACTGCCTGTCGGGTCTCAGCGTGGACAGAACGCTCTGCGCCGTACACTCGTCGGGATTGAGGGGGTGCATATAAAGGCTTTCGTTGTCAAACACTCTGCGCTTGATCTGGTACGAGTCCACCATAGCCGATGGAAGTCTTGCTATTATGGATACCGCTCTGAGCAGTTCCATTTCAAGGCTTCTGTCCTCGGGGTCCTCGTCGTAGGAATAAAGAGCCAGCACAGAACGCGCCATTTTATTCATGATATCCCGCGAGGGAGCCTTGAAGATCATGTCCTCGGAAAAGCCTTTGGGAAGCTCCCTGAACTGGGACAGCATTTTATTGAAGCCGCTCAGCTGTTCCTTCGAGGGAAGCTGTCCGAACAAAAGCAGATAAACAGTCTCCTCGAAGCCGAAGCGTCCGACCTCGGAGGTATTCGCCACGATATCGGCGATACTGTAGCCGCGGTAGATGAGTTCACCCTCCACGGGTTCGCGCTCGCCCTCGTTGACGATATAGCCGTGGACGTTGCATATATTGGTTATTCCCGCCATAACGCCGCTTCCGTCGCTGTTGCGGAGACCTCTTTTCACCTGATATTTTTCATAAAGCTCGGGGGGGATACGGTTATTTTTCACAAATTCCCCGCATAAGCTTTTAAAGACGTTCTTATCGTAGTCAATGCCGTTCAATACGCGTTCTCCTTTTACCGTAATAAAA
>CAMWVO010000232.1 GCA_947177695.1 uncultured Clostridia bacterium | reverse complement strand
TCTCGGTATTTACTATATCATTGGTTTCCGCAAAGTATTTTACACACAAAAACGGGAGACGACCGCGCCGTCTCCCGAAAAAATTATTTCTTGCTCTTGATGTATTCGTCCATTGCCTTTGCAGCGGTCTTGCCCGCGCCCATTGCAAGGATTACCGTTGCCGCGCCCGTTACCGCGTCGCCGCCTGCGTAAACGCCCTCGCGGGAGGTAAGACCGTTTTCGTCCGCAACAAAGCAGCCGCGGCGGTTGGTCTCCAGACCCTTTGTGGTGTTCCTGATAAGCGGGTTCGGGGACGTGCCTATCGACATAACAACGCAGTCAACGTCCAGAACAAACTCTGAGCCTTTCTTCTCCACGGGGCTTCTTCTGCCGCTCTCGTCGGGCTCGCCCAGCTCCATTTCAATGCACTTCATTCCCGTAACAAGCTTGTGCTCGTCTCCGAGAATTTCCACGGGATTGTTGAGGGTCTTGAAGATAATGCCCTCCTCCTTGGCGTGCTCTATCTCCTCGTTACGTGCGGGCATTTCGGCTTCGCCGCGGCGGTATACTATGTATACGTTCTCCGCGCCCAGACGCTTTGCGCACCTTGCAGCGTCCATAGCAACGTTTCCGCCGCCGACTACCGCAACGTTTTTAGCTTTCTGGATAGGCGTGTCCGAATTGTCCGTATAGGCTTTCATAAGGTTTGTACGTGTAAGGAACTCGTTCGCCGAGTACACGCCCTTGAGGTTCTCTCCGGGAATGCCCATAAATCTTGGCAGACCCGCTCCAGAACCGATGAAGATTGCTTCATAGCCCTGCTCGAAAAGCTCGTCCACTGTAATAGTTCTGCCCACAACGATGTTGGTGTTTACCGTTACGCCGAGGGCTTTAAGACCGTCGATCTCTTTCTGAACGATTGCCTTTGGCAGACGGAACTCTGGTATACCGTACACCAGAACGCCTCCCGCAAGGTGGAGAGCCTCGAATACAGTTACCTCATAGCCGAGACGCGCAAGGTCTCCCGCGCAGGTAAGACCCGCAGGTCCTGCGCCGATTATGGCAACCTTATGTCCGTTGGGTTCGGGCTTCTTGACTTCGGCTGTACTGTGCTCGTTGTGCCAGTCGGCAACAAAACGCTCCAGTCGTCCGATACCTACGGGCTCGCCCTTGATACCGCGCACGCACTTGCCCTCGCACTGTGTCTCCTGGGGACATACACGTCCGCAGACAGCGGGCAGGGAGCTTGACGCGCTTATGATGTCGTAAGCTCCGTCGAAGTCCTCGTCCTTGACCTTCTGGATAAAGGCGGGAATATCAATATTTACAGGACAGCCGCTTACGCAGGGCTTGTTTTTGCAGTTGAGACATCTGTCCGCCTCGTCAACGGCGGTCTCCTTGGAGTAACCGAGAGCAACCTCCTTGAAGTTCTTGTTTCTCACGTCAGGAGCCTGAGCGGGCATTTCATTCTTTTTTAAGGACATATTAGGCATTTTACTTTACCTCCTTTTGGAAGAGATTGCAGACTTCCTCGTGCTTTTTGCGTTCAAATGGCTTGTACATAGCCGAACGCTCCATAGCCTCGTCGAAGTCAACAAGATGTCCGTCAAAGTCGGGACCGTCAACACAAGCGAACTTGGTCTCTCCGCCAACGGTAAGACGGCAGCCGCCGCACATTCCCGTACCGTCTATCATGATGGGGTTCATGGAAACTACGGTCTTTATATCGTACTGCTTTGTCAGCGCGCAGACGAATTTCATCATTATCAGCGGACCGATAGCAATTACCTCGTCGTACTTCTCGCCGCTTTCAATAAGCTGTTTGAGAGCGTCGGTAACAAGACCCTTTGTGCCGTGAGAGCCGTCGTCGGTCATCATGCAGAGCTTATCGGATACCTGTCCGAACTCCTCTTCGAGAATAACTAAGTCCTTGTTTCTGAAGCCGACGATGGAATGTACCTCGCAGCCCAGATTATGAAGCTTCTTTGCGATGGGGAACGCGATAGCGCAGCCTACGCCGCCGCCTACAACGGCGACCTTTTTCAGTCCCTCGGTATGGGACTCAACGCCGAGAGGACCCACAAAATCCTGTATGAAGTCGCCCTCGTTCTTTTGGTTCAGCTTTTCTGTGGTAGCTCCCACTATCTGGAAGATAATCGTTACCGTACCCTTATCCCTGTCGAAATCCGCCACGGTGAGAGGGATACGCTCGCCGTTTTCGTCCACCCTGAGAATAATGAACTGACCGGGTTCAGCCTTTTTGGCAACCATAGGCGCGTCGATATCCATAAGCGTTACCGTAGGGTTAAGCTCTTTTTTTCTGACAATTTTATACATTATCTCATTCCTTTTAAAAAAATTTATTGAGATGTCCAAAAGCCATGTATGGCTTTTTAAAGCAGTGTACGGCTTTTTAAAGCCATGTACGGCTTTGGACAAAATATGCATTTTTACGGTCTCAGCCCCATACCGCCCTCAAGGGTGAGCGTCTCGCCCGTCAAGTACTTGAAGTCGGGAGAAGCAAGCTGTACGCATACTCTGCCTATTTCAAGCTCGGAGTTTCCGTAGTGTCCCATGGGAGGCATATGAACGTTTGCCTTGAAAGCGTCGGGATAAGCTTCCTGGAACTGTTCAAGCTGAGCCGTCCACGCGAGAGGACACACGATATTTACATTGATTCCGTCCTTGCCCCACTCTGTAGCCGCAACTCTTGTAAGACCGCGGATACCCTCCTTTGCGGCGGCGTAGGAGCACTGACCGAAGTTGCCGAAAAGACCCGCTCCCGAAGCAAAGTTGATAACAGTACCCTTTGTCTCTTTAAGATAGGGATAGCAGGCTTTCATATAGTAGAACGTAGCGTAAAGTCCCGAATACATAGCAAGATTGAACTGCTCGGTAGTATGCTCGGCAAGGGGAACGCCCGAAGCGGAAGCCTGTGCGTTATTGATGAGCACGTCGATCCTGCCGAAAGCTTCGATGGTCTTGTCGATAACATTTTTTACAACAGCTTCATTGTCGCTGCCGTCGCTTACGTCAGCCTGAACGGTAAGAACCTTAATGCCGTACAGTCTTTCAAGCTCTTCCTTTGCGTCCTCCAGTTTTTTCACATTACGACCAGTGATAACAAGATTTGCGCCCTCCTTGGCATAAGCTGTGGCAATGCCGTAGCCGATAGAGCCGCAGGTTCCGTCCTTGAGGACAGCTCTGCCTGCTCCTGTGATAATAGCGGTTTTACCTGTAAGATGACCCATTCAGTACCATTCCTTTCTGTATTTTATGCGGACACTTCTCCGCAAAATTTAACAAATTTGACAAAAAACCAATTATTTTCCCGCGTGAATTCATACAATGTATATTATAACTCTATTGACCGAGCTTGTCAAGAGTTAAATGATATAAAAAGCTGTTTCCTCTTTTTCCGACACGGGAGACCGCTCCTGCGGCGGTAAGAACGTTCAGCATAAATGAGGCGTAGCTTCTGCCGACGCCGCTTAATGAACCAAACTCGGACGAGGTGAATTCTTCGGGAAGTCCCTGCGGAATGAAGTATTCCCAGTCCTGCAAACAGTCTATATGTATCTCGTCAACAAGCTCCAGCGGTATCCTGTCGTACCGCACATAGCCCCGCCGTCTGCCGCGCCTCAGCCCCTCCGTTTCGGGAGGACGGCGGTACTCCTCAACGTCCAGCATGACGATACACAGACGGAAATTCTCGTGGTTCAGGAATTGCTTTATCTTGTAAAGTTCAGGAAAAATATCCCAAGGATTGCCCTTTGCGGGGGACTTGCGCTTTCTCCCCTGCTCCCCTGTTTCGGGGTCTATGGGGATTATCCATTTCTGCCTTGCGATGGGATGGACGACCGTTACCCTGCTGACGGATAAAAAGGCTTCAAGCTTTTTTCTCAGAGGGGCAAAGTCTCCGGTTTGGATCTCGATAATGCCGTCCTCGCCAACGATGTCCGCCACGAAGCCGCCTACCCTGCTTTCGTGGCTGTCGGCGTAGGGCTCGAAGTAATTTTTCAGCACCGCATGGACGGTTTTCTCGCCGTATGTGCCTATTCCCGCGCGTACGTGCTCTCCGTTCAACACCTTGTTCCTCGCCTCGTAAAATCTTTGTCTGTCCATATTTTTCCGCACTCCTTACGCGCTGTATCCGCAAAATCTTCCTTTATTATTTTAATTGTATCACATTATTTGCCGAAAGTAAACATTTACCGTCCGCATAAAATAAAAGGACGGGCAAGACCCGTCCTTAGACTGTTGAAAAAGTATAAATTTTGATTTACGCGACTAACTGTCTGAACGCTCAGGCGGCGAAGCCGCCGACTCAAAAAAGTTCGCCA
>CAMWVO010000231.1 GCA_947177695.1 uncultured Clostridia bacterium | reverse complement strand
GGCGGTGGCGGCGAAGCCGCCGAGAAAGCCGTTCAATACTAATTTCGTCAAAACCTGCGGTTTTGACTGCCGCCTTTCAGGCGGCTCTTCCTATAGACAAAATGTCTATAGGAAGATTAGAAATTAGTATTATAACAGCGGCGGTAATTTTAATTCTGTGCGTTCTGGGACGCGTCGGCTTTGTACTTATCCGCCGTACCCTGTACGATATGATAGACCGCCGCATAGAGCGTTTCCAGAGCGAGCTTATCGAAAAGCAGGTTCGGGAGATACAGAATATGTACCGTCAGGTACGGGGCTGGCGGCACGATTACCGCAACCACATTTCCAATATGAAAATATGGCTTTCAAACGGCAGCTACCAAAAGCTTGCCTCTTATCTGGACGAGCTTGCCGACGACCTTGACACGGTGGATACCGTCATAAAAACGGGAAACATTATGGCGGACGCGATACTGAACAGCAAGCTTGGTACTGCGGAAAAGCTGGGTGTTAAGCTGAACGTCAAGGCGAACGTTCCAGAGGGTCTTGCCATGAGCGACGTGGAGCTTTGCTCCGTGCTGGGAAATATGCTTGACAACGCCGTCGAAGCCTGTGCCTCTCTGCCTGAGGAGGAGCGTTTCATGCGGGTCTATATCGGCAGACTTAAAGGAAATCTTTATCTTTCGGTGCAGAACTCCGCGGGAAAAGTCCGCAAGGAAAACGGCGCTTACCTCACCACCAAGGAAAACCCCTCCGAAAATATGCACGGCTACGGACTTTTCCGCATAGACCGCGTTGCAAAAAAGTACGGCGGATACGTGAACCGCCAGAACGAGGAGGGCATTTTTGCGACGGAGTTTATGATACCGCTTAACACTGCATGATCATCGTTCTGACGAAAATTTTACCTGCCCCCTTGGGTTGACTGCGCCGTGTCCTGCAACCGGCGTATTCGCCCGTGGGGGCTTCCCTGACCGTTCGTTCCGTATTTTGACCGTTCGTTCCGAAACAAACACAGACAGTTTTCTTTGTGATATTATCTGTTCAAGAGGTGATAAGTTTGAAAAATCAAAGATTTTTTAAACTACGAGTTTTGCTTTCCTCGCTAAAGCGAGGAATTTTGCTGACGCAAAACCTCAAAACATCGTTAGAGAGGGGATATTTATGGCTAAAAAGCGAGTAAAGATCGCGAAATACACAAAGGAGAAAAAAGCCGCGGCAGGGGAGCAGTACCGCGAGGAGATGTCCAAAATAAGGTACAGCGTACCAAACAATATGATGTACATTTTAAAGGAATGCTGGTACGGCGCGCGGGGACTTTTCTGGATAATGGTCATGAGGCTTGTCATGGACTTGGTGATCAACCTTTCGGGAACCTACACGGACAAGTACGTTATCGAATTTGCACTGGGAACGTCCTCGCGCATGACGCTGGGCATAATATGCATTGCCCTTATAGCGGTGCAGCAGTTTGCCGTTATCCTCAGCAATTCGGGAAATATGTACACTCATTATGTGGCGAAATTCCGTCTGAGCGCCTATCTTTACAGCAAGCTGATGAAAAAGAAAATGGATACCGACTATGAAAACACCGAAAACACCAAGCTGAACGATATGCTGCACAAGGCTGACGACGGTATCAACAACGCTGCCGGCTCCGCTCTTGAAACTATGCGGGAGACCGTTTTAGCCGCGCTTCAGGTGCTTGCGTACGGCGGTATACTTTCCATGCTCAATCCAGTGCTTATACTGATAATCGGTTTGCCTGCGGTGGCGGGGTACTACATCAATATGCACAAAATGGGCTGGATATGGAACATGGCAGACAACTGGCAGAACTACGACCGTCAGCTTGAATATATAACCTACATTGGCACGGACGCAAATTTCAGTGCGGCTAAGGACGTGCGCATATTCGGTATGCAGAGGTGGCTGGAAAGCGTTTTCAAGCGTGTTTTCGACCTGCGTATGGACTGGTACGAGCAGCAGGACAAGTGGGAATTTTTCCATAATATCGCGGAAATCGGCGTAGCGGCGATCGGAAACTGCGCAGCGAATATTTATGTGGTTTATCTGGTAATGAAAGGCAATATCGGCGCGGGAGATTTCGTGCTGTACTTCAATTCTATCTTTATGCTTTCGTCGGCGGTAAGGGCTTGGTGTGACAAATTCAGCGCCTATAACTGGCTTTCCCAGAATATTTTCTACGCCCGCGACTACCTTGACATTAAGGATAACACCAACAGGGGCGAGGGAAAGCCCGTCCCCGAGGACTGCGGCAATATGCAGTGCGAGATAGAGTTCCGCAATGTGAGCTACACTTATTTCGGCGCGGAAGAGCCTACCATAAAAAATATCTCTTTTAAGCTTCACAAGGGCGAAAAGCTTGCGGTCGTGGGACTTAACGGCGCGGGCAAGACCACTCTTATCAAGCTGATGTGCGGACTGTACCGTCCCACCGAGGGTGACGTTCTGCTGAACGGCGTGTCCGTCAACGACTACAACAGGGACGAATATTTCAGGCTTTTCAGCACGGTTTTTCAGGACATTGACGTGCTTCCGGTTACCATTGCGGAAAATATTTCGGGCAGGACTGCCGAGGAGACCGATTTCCCAAGGCTTTATGACTGCATGAAAAAATCGGGCATTTACGGAAAAGTAATGTCCCTGCCCAAAAAGGAAAACACCCGCCTTGTCAAGACGGTTTACGACGACGCCACGGACTTTTCGGGAGGACAGATGCAGAAGCTTGCCCTTGCGAAAGCACTCTACAAAAACGCTCCAGTGCTATTGCTGGACGAGCCTACAGCCGCCCTCGACCCCATTGCAGAGCAGGAAATGTACCTGAACTATGCGGATTTTTCAAAAGGAAAATCCAGTGTGTTCATTTCCCACAGGCTTGCGTCCACCCGCTTCTGCGACAGGATAATCCTTATCGCGGACGGAAAGATCGCCGAGGAGGGTACTCACTCGGAGCTTATGAAAGCGGGAGGAACATACGCCGAGCTTTTTGCAATGCAGAGCAGCTACTACAATGATGAGGAGGTCGACAAAAATGAGTGAGAAAAGAATGCCGCTGCGTGAATCCATAGACGCGGTAAAGCGCGGTCTCAGCGTAATGGAAAAGGCTGACAAGGGCTTTATGCAGGTGCGCCTTGCAATACAGATACCATCGTTCATTCAGGTATATCTTCACGTTTTTCAGGTGTCAAAGCTTATCGACATGGTTATTTCCGCAAGACCTTGGAAGGATATTATAGTATTCATCATAGTCACGGGATTGATAGAGCTTGCGCTTTTTGTTGCGCAGTACATCATAAAAAAGCATGATAACTGCCACAACTTTTCACACCGCATAAACCAGCGCAAAATGATATGGGAAAAAATAATCAATATGGATTACGTCCATATTGAAAGTCCCGACACCTACGTTATGGAACGGCGTGCAATGGAAGGCATGGGCAGAATGGGACGCATCTTTTTTAATCTTCTGGAGATCTTCAGCGGAACGGTATCTATCGTTATCGGACTAATTATGATCGCGCCCCTTGCGTTCAGGTCTGCGCCGCAGCTTTCGGGATTTGCGGGCTTTATAAATTCAAACTGGGGACTTTTTTCCGCAATAGGCGCTGCCGCTTTGCTTGAGATCGGAAAGGCGCTGGTACCGATAAAAAAATCATACAAGTGTTTTTCGGAGTTGCAGAACGACAGGGAGCTTCTCCAGTATTCCAGAACATCGAGCCATTACGCGGACGACATAGGCAGCAACTACCAGAACGGCAAGGATATACGCATTTACGGAGAACAGGAGCTGATATTAAACGAATTCAGGAAAAATACCGAAAGCTGGCTCAAAGGCTGGACGCACGGAGTCAGAAGAGATATGCCGATGAATTTCGGCGCAGGCATAATAACTCTTGCTTCAAATGTCATTATGTACGGCTTTGCGGCTTTGAGAGCAATAAACGGCGCGCTCACGGTCGGAGAGATAATCGGCTTTGTTATGTATTTTTCACGGATACGCGACAGCATGAACCGCGTTGCGGGCGGCTTCGGCGGAATGTCCGTTGACCTTGAATTTATGAAAACTGCCTTTGATTTCCTTGATATTCCCGACGAGAAGTACAAGGGAACTATCCCCACCGAAAAGCGGGACGACAACGAGTACGAGTTTGAGTTCAGGCACGTGTGGTTCAAGTATCCCAACTCGGAGCAGTACGCTCTGCGGGACGTTAACCTGAAATGGAAGATCGGCGAGAAAATGGCTCTCGTGGGCAAGAACGGCTGCGGAAAGTCCCCCCTTGTAAAGCTTCTGTGCAGGCTCTATGATCCTACCGAGGGAGAGA
>CAMWVO010000230.1 GCA_947177695.1 uncultured Clostridia bacterium | reverse complement strand
ATTTTAGCACAACTGTACGTAAATTGCAAGTGTTTTTTGAAAAAAAGTTTGAAAAAATAAAGTTTTTTAGGAAATGTTAAGAAATATCCTTGTAATTTTAATAGAAATATGTTATACTTGATATTGATTTTGAATTTTATGCCGAAAAGGAGAGGCTTTGTTTACAAAGCGTACATAATTTATGCAGGATAAAATTATCGAGCTTGTTATGCACGGCATTGTGCTGCTTACCGCGTTTCCCGTTCACGAGTGCGCTCATGCTCTTGCGGCACACTGGATGGGGGACGATACCGCCAAAAATCAAGGCAGGATCACACTTAATCCGTTGCGGCACCTTGATCCGTTCGGTACGGTATTAATGCTTCTGGCGGGCTTCGGATGGGCAAAGCCTGTACCTATTAATCCCAACAATTTCAAGAACCGCAAGGTCGGAATGGCGCTGTCCTCTTTGGCGGGACCGCTTTCCAATCTTCTTATGTCATATATTTCCATTGTAGTGTTCAAGCTTCTTGTATACAACAGCGGGGGCAATTCTTATATTAACGCGCTTGCCGACGTATTCTGGTACGCGACTATCCTTAATCTGGGACTGGCGGTGTTCAATCTGCTGCCTGTTCCGCCTCTGGACGGTTCCAGAATTTTCAATCTTGTCCTGCCGGATAAGATATACTTTAAAGTAATGAGGTATGAGAATATTATTTTCGGTATTCTTTTTCTGGCAATTTGGATGGGATATCTTGACGAACCGCTGTCCTTTTTGCATCAGCGGGCTTTCAGCCTTATGAACCTGCTGTCGGCGTGGGTCGATATTCTTATGATTTTATGATTTCGAGGTAATTAAATGGAGCAGATCTCATTTAAACTTGAAGTATTCGAGGGTCCTCTGGATCTGCTGCTTCATCTGATATCAAAGCACAAGCTAAACATCAACGATATTCCGATCGCTGCGCTTCTCGACCAGTATCTGGACTACATCAGCCGTATGTCGGAACAGAACATGGAGATCGCGGGCGAGTTTCTTGAAATGGCGGCAAGACTGGTGTACATCAAGACGGTGTCGCTGCTTCCTCAGAAAGAGGAAGCTGAGCAGCTCAGAAAAGAGTTGCAGGGCAGGCTTATTGAGTACTCCCTGTGCAAAAAAGCTGCGGAAGCAATGAGGGAACGCTATATAGGCAACGTTTTTGCGGTGCGCAGTCAGCTTAAAGTGGAGTTCGACAACACCTACCCGATCATTCACGACCCGCAGGAGCTTCTTGACGCATACGCTAAGATACAGGTGAAGCCTCCAGAGGAAAAGGTAAAGACGGAAGCTTTCAATACTATAGTGAAAAAGAAGATCGTTTCCGTTACATCTAAAATAATTTTTGTTCTCAGGCGGCTCTACAAGTCGGGAAGCTGCTTAATGAACGGTCTGTTCGAGGGTATGACCGACCGTTCCGAAAGGGTCGCGGTGTTTCTGGCGGTGCTGGAGCTTACAAAGTCGGGCAGGATACTGCTCAACGACGACAACACCGTGATAACCTTTAACAGAGAACGCAGCAGGGACAAATCGGAACAACCGGACAGGTCTGAAACGGAGGTTTCATATTCATGAAAATAAACGAAGGCATTTCCGCGGTGGAAGCGATACTCTTTGCCCACGGAGAGCCTATTGAAGCCGAAAAGCTCTGTGCAGCGGCAGGTATAGAGGCGGATATGCCGGAAAAGCTTATACAGCTTTTAGTTGACAGGTACGAATCAACGGGAAGCGCGCTGACGGTGCTGAAGCTGGGAAACAGCTATCAGCTTGCGGTAAAGGCGGAATTTTTTGATTACGTCAGAGCCGCGCTGGAATCGAAGAAAAACACGCCTCTGTCTCCCGCGGCAATGGAGGTACTTACGATAATAGCTTACAATCAGCCCGTAACAAAGGGATTTGTGGAGCACGTCCGCGGTATAGACAGCTCAAGCGTTGTCAATTCTCTTGTTGAAAAAAATCTGCTTGAGGAGGCGGGACGGCTTGACGTTCCCGGAAAGCCCATCGCCTATAAGACTACGCCTGCTTTTCTGCGGTGTTTTCAGCTTTCTTCTCTGGACGATCTTCCTGCGCTGCCCGATTCCGACGGACAGGTAAGCTTCGACGAGATACTTATAGCAAAGGACGAAACCGAGCCTGCGGAAACCGAGGACGGCGAAAACGTCTCAGACGCGTGAAAGGGTGGTACAGCATTGACGGCTTTGATCGTAATTGCCGCAGTAATACTTTTCTTTGCACTTGTTCTTAACATAAAGCTTCGGGTACAGATAAAGTACATCGGCGGCATACTTGATATTAAGCTGAAATACCTATGGTTCACGCTTTATCCTCTTAAAAAGAAGAAACCGCGGAAGAACAAAAAGGTCAAAAAGTCAAAAGTGAACTCTGCGGCGAAAGAGGATACCGCGGAGAAAGAACCTGCTGAAAGCGGTGAAAGCTCCGAAAATGCCGAAAACGCGGATACAGAGCCTAAAGCTGATACGGACACGGAAGAAGCTGCGGACGAAAAAAAACGTAAAGAAAAGCTTTCGGATAAGATGGACAAGCTTACCGATCTGATCGAAAAGATAAAGCTTATTTGGAGCTTTTCGGAAAAGCGTCTGAGGAGGATATTTACCCACATCTACATTGAAAGGCTGACGGTAGACTTTGTTGTGGCGGGTACGGACGCCTGTAAGACGGCGGTAAGCTACGGTGCGGTCAGCGCGGCTGTTTACAATGGAATTGCCTTAATAAGCACGCTTTTTTCCACCAAGGTCAAGTCTGTGGATATAGCCTGTGATTTCGACAGAAAAGAGCCTATATACGATGCTGCGGTCAATGTTACCGCAAGACCATCTGTGCTGCTTTCGGCGGCGCTGGGTATTCTTGGCGGATTTTTGCTGAACTATAAGAAAATAATGGGAAAGTCAGATAAGCGGCAGTCTACTGAAACAGCCGCTCAACTATAAGAACCTATCTTCACAAGCGTATGCGCACGTCTTTTAGGCAAATTTTGCCGCTGACTGCGTTAAAAATCCTTGAAATACGGACGTATTCCTGCGGATTTTTGCCTTGTCTGCAACAAAATTATGCTCGAAAATCCGTACACATATCTTGTGAAGACAGATTCTAAAAAAGGAGAATGAAAATGGATACAAAGGTAAAGGATTTGGTTTCGTCGGCAATGGGTAAGATTCATGAGCTGTCCGATGCAGACACAGTCATAGGTCAGCCTATCAAGGTTGATGGGGGAATAACCATTATTCCCGTTTCAAAGGTTTCCTACGGCTTTGCGGCGGGAGGCTCCGATCTGCCCTCCAAAAGCGAAAAGGAGTTATTCGGCGGCGGAAGCGGCGGCGGAGTAACTATCAATCCTCTGGCGTTTATTGTGGTTTCGGGCGAGGACGTTAAGCTTCTGGAACTGGGTTCGGGAAATTCTCCCGCAAACGCTATCGTAAGCGCGGTTCCCGAACTTATCACAAAAATCCAGTCAATGTTTACAAAGAAAAAGGACAAGGATTCCGACGCGCCGTTAAACGTTGCGGATATTCCCGAGCCGTCGGCTTCTGACGAGCCCGAGATCGAAAAGGTTGAAATTAACACCGAGGGTTTTGATTTTTAACTAAATAATTCGCATACAAGCTCCATAATATAATATGTAAATATTCCTTTGGAGGTTTGTATGAAACAATTAAAACTTAAAAGTATTATAGGTATACTGCTTTCGGCGGCGGTACTGGTGCCGATTGCTCCGAAAGCTGAGGCGGTCTCTTTGGCGGGACTTTCCGCAAAGGCGGCAATACTCATTGACGCCAAAACAGGAGCGGTTATTGCCGAAAAGAATGAAAAGCAAAGGCTTCCCATGGCAAGCACCACAAAGATAATGTCCGCGCTGCTTATGCTTGAAAGCGGCGATCTGGACACACAGTTCAAGGTGGACAACAACGCCATAATGGTCGAGGGGTCGTCTATGGGACTTTGCAAGGACGATATCGTTACAAAGCGGGCGCTTTGCTACGGTATGCTGCTTCCATCGGGAAACGACGCCGCCAACCAAACTGCGGTCACGCTGGCGGGAAGTACCGAAAAATTTGCGGACATGATGAATAGCCGTGCTAAAGAGATAGGTCTGAAAGATACAAATTTTGTCACACCGTCAGGACTGCACGCCGAAAATCATTACTCTACCGCATACGATATGGCTATGCTTACGCGGGAGGCTCTCAAAAACGAGGATTTCCGCGAAATATGCGGCACGAAGCGGGCAAAGCTTAAATTCGGCAATCCGCCTTATGAAAGATGGCTTGTAAACTCAAACAAGCTGCTGACAATGTACGAC
>CAMWVO010000229.1 GCA_947177695.1 uncultured Clostridia bacterium | reverse complement strand
TGTTTTTACAATTTTGCATTAGAAAAATCAAATAAATATTTTATTCCTGCAAGTTCTGCGCAGCCTCATTCTCCAATTCATAAAGCAGTCTTGTTATCATACTGTAGCCGAAAGGATAGGCGTTGCTGCCGTAAACGCTTTTTTCACTGTCCCCGCGGTAAAAGTAAAATCTCCACATATCTCCATCCATAATATTCGGATTGACATACTCGGAAGACCAGAACGGCACAAGTGCAAAAGCCATTCTCATTTTAAGTTCACGCAGATCGTTTCCGCTGACGGTTATGTCAGTTTCAAAATCGCGTCCCTCTGATATTTCGCTGTGATATGAAATATGTCCGCTGCCGTTTTTCAGGTCTATCGTAGTTATCTCTGTGACCATCCAGCCGCCCGACCGATATTCGACAGAATCATAGCCGTTCACAATTATCAGGGAAAGCAGGAACAATACAACATAAAACGCCGCTGCCGAAACGAGGATATACGCAAATATGCGGCGGTGCTATTTTCTGCGTTCCTTGACTGCCGCATTAATGCTGTCTGTACGGGTTTTCATATTGCTGCTTCCCTTCCGATATATATTAATCTTAACATCAAAGCCCCGATTTGTCAAATACTGCTGAAAAATTTGTGGGTTATTCCTCGTCGGACAGTTCGCTTTCGGACAATACAGCAATCGCGTCAATTCTCGGAGGGTCTCCGTAAATACCGCCGTTGCCGTGTATCTTTACTCTTTCACCGGCTTCTTTCCAATCATTGGAAAATATAACCGCGTTATTGCACCTGACCGTTCCGAGACCCCCGTCAAGCTCCACCATGTAGAATCGGATTTCGCCGTCCTCGTCCGTCAAAATCTCCTTGACCTCGCCGTAATAATCCTGCGGGTCGTAAGGAAATGTGTCAATTACCTCAAAGCCGTTTTCACTCAGCTTTACAAGAAAATACTCGCTCTTTTCTTCGCTTTTAAACTCCGAATTTTCCGCGTATTCAATATAGTAATCCACACGAACGGGAACCAACATCGTATCCTCGCTGACGCCGAACTCCTCCGCAAGAGGACTTTCATAGTATTTGTCCGCCTCAAAGGAACACTGACCTATGCTTGTATTCCGAAGCTCTGCCGATTTTACGCTTTCGCTTTCGGACAGCTTTTGCAGATACACTTTTGCAGCCGACACAGGGTCTGCCGTAAGCGGGGAGATCAGGTCGTCCTCTTCGCCGCCGTTATCGTCGGACTTTTCGCTCTCCTCTGCCTGAACGCCTTCGGAAGCCGTAACAGAAGCGTTCTCCGCGGACGTTTCCGAGTTTGCACCAGTTACGTCCGTACCTCCGCCTGAACAGGCGGAAAGGCACACAGCCATGGAAAGAATTGCTCCGAGTAAAATTTTTTTGTTTAACATAATTATACCTCCGAATATTTTAGTACCACAAATCGAACTTATCAAACCGCCAGCCCTCGTCGGTTTTTACCATGTGAAAATTTTTCTCGGTAAACCAAACGTGATAAGGGTCGTCCTCATGACCGTTTACAACTGTGATCTTAAAAATAACCTCGTTTTCGTCTGAATAGATCGGCGTAAAAAATTCTCCCTGAACCGAAATATCCCCGCCCCTGTCACCGGAGGTTGCCTTAAGATTTCCGTCCTTGTCTATGTATGTTCCCAACGATTTTGAATAAGCGTATTCACGGGTATAGCCTCCATATAAATTGGAGAGGAACTCCTCGGCTGTGTGGTTGTCAGCATACTCCTGCGGCAAATATGTTGAACAGCCGAAATATCTGTCTGTAATTTCATGAGCTTTTTGGAATATTTCATTTTGCTCGTCGGTAAGAAAATCAAGACCTGTTGTGCTGTAGTGCGGTTCAATAAAAAACATCTGCTCGTATTTCTCGCCGTTAAAGTCAAACACGACTTTATAAATCCCCGCTTCACAGCCGCCGAAATCAAAAATTTCTTCATTAATATCAAAGTCTGACGTTTCATTTGCATGAACAGTAAAATCAATTTCATGCTCCGTGCTGCCGTCCGCAAAGGTCATCGGAGTAAGGTCTTCATTGAAAATGCTGACAGATCTTGCGGTTTTATCATTTCCGTCAAAATTGGAAAATCTGCACACAAGGCTGCTGACATGTCCCCACAGTCTTCCCGAATAATACGGCGAGGCTTCTCCCGTTTCGCATTCCCATTTATCTCCGGGATAACCGGGTATAATATCAAAGCTCGTGTAGAAAACAAGACCATCGGTCGGCAGATAATTATAATCCCAGTCTGAATCGTCAAGCTGATAACTCACGCTTTTAGAACCTGCGGCTTTCATAAGCATATCAGCTTCATCGGAGGAATAATCCTTAACTTCTGCACGAAGACCTCCTATACCGGAATTTTTCAGTATTTCCGCCCAAGCTTCCGCATCAATGCTTTTTCCTTTAATTGACACGCTTTTTAAGCTTTTGCAGTCCTTGATAAAATTAAAGTCAATGTCCTTTGTATTGCCGCCTTCGAGCCGTATATACGCCGCGTTCGGGTATTCCGAAATAAAGCTAAAATCAACGCCGTCCGCAAAATTTTCAAAATCGAAATAACGGACATCATTTTTCGGCAAGCCGTTTAAAGGGTATTCGCCGCTGTAATTTTCAAAGCAAATATTATATGAAAATTCGGAGCATTTAACTGTACTGAGATCGCCGCCCATGTAGTTGTCAAAATCAATGCTGCACGGTATTTCGCTAAGGTCTGCGCTGCCGCTGTAATCCTTGATTGTAATATCATATATTTTGAACTGTGAAATAAATTCAAGCTCGCACTCGTCAACGTTCAGCAGCGTAAAGTATTCTATTTGTTTCAGATAATTTTCGTCCATACCCTCAAATGGGTTCGGCACGTCCTTGTAATCGTTCATATCAAGTGTGAGCTCATATGATCTCGGCGAGTTCTTATAACGCTCCGAAAACTTAAATCCGCGGCTTGAAAAATATTCCTCCGCACTGACTTCCTTATCTTCCGCAGCTGTTTCCGTAACCTCTTCCGTTTTCTGCGTCTCCGGTTCAGCTTCCGTTACCGCTGTTTTTTCGGCAGCGGAAACGCTTTCCGAAGCCCCTGCCGCGCTTGTTTCGGCAGCATCGGTATCGCCGTTTGAACAGGCGGAAAGACACACCGCCATGGAAAGAATTGCTCCAACTAAAATTTTTTTGTATATCATAACAGTACCTCCGCAAGTTTAGTTCCAAAGGTCAAAGTGATCGACCCGCCAGACGTTTTCGGTGTTTACCATGTGGTAGTTTATGTCCTCAAACCCTACCGCGTAGGGATTATCACTGTGGCAATATATAACGGTCGCCTTGAATGTCACCTGTTCGTCGTCCGAGGAAACGGGAAAAAAGCAATGTCCGCAATAAAAAATATTGCTGCCCCTGCCCCCTCCTCTGAATATACGGAGAGTTCCGTCATCATTAATGTACATTCCCTGCGAAAGCTGCCTCACATAATCCTCCGTAAGAACGTTCGTGAAACGCCCGATAAAATCATCGGCGGTATGGGTTTCAGCGTAATTCTCCGGAAGAAAGCTGTCACACCAGAAAAATTCACTTATACGCGCATGGGCTTCGGCAAAAATTTTCTGCTGTTCTTCCGTCAGAAACGCGGGTGCAGCGCCGGTATACTCTCTGCCCCACCAATTATCGGAAGCAGCTTCGGAAACAAAGACTGACGGGAACGTTTCCTCATACAGCTCACTGTTGTCGATAAAAAACTCTCTGCCGTAGCCCTCAAGACCAATGTTTACGACAGCATTATAAATACCCGATTCGCAGGCGATATAGTCAAAATCCTCCGCTTTCAGTATGTAGTCTGTCTTATGCAGCGGCTGTACGGTAAAGTCAATATCAAGAGCATTTGAGCCGTCCGCAAAGCTTACAGGCGTGCCGTCCGATTCGCGGACAATCTGTATGCTGTCAACGGTGACAGGCTCGTCGGTGTAGTTTGAAAATACAAATATCAGTTCCTTGCGGTAATGCCACTCGCCGTCGTAGTGGTAGTCCCGCATTACCTCGGTATCGCGGCATTCCCAATCGGATAAGTTCCAGTCGTCATATTCGTCATACTGCTCTATGATCGGCTGGATAAAATACACAAGTCCCGTTTCGGGATTTCCCGTATCGTATGCGGTTTCGGTCACGTCCTCCGTATCAGCGGCGGGAGGTTCGGGCTCGGCTATTGGTTCGGCAGCCGATTTGCTTTCACTTTCCGCGGACGTTGTTTCCGCCGCCGCTGTAATGCTTTCCGAGCTTGTTTCCGTTGCCTCAGAGTTTCCGTTTGAGCAGGCGGAAAGACACACCGC
>CAMWVO010000228.1 GCA_947177695.1 uncultured Clostridia bacterium | reverse complement strand
CGCGTATCTCGTTCCTTTGAGGTCGGTATTCATCGGGAAAATATATGTCTCCGGGAGTAATAGGCTCTGCTCCTTCAAATTCCTTTCTGTACGGCTTCTTAGAAGCGGACGTGCTTTCGGGCTTCGGCTTAGGTGCTTTTACGGGCGGCGGAGTTGGCGCGGCTTGTGCGTTCGAGTCTGTACTGTTTACCGGCTGTTGAGCGTTGACGTTCTGCGGCTTGACCGTGGGTCTTGACGGAGCTTTGCATGTGTCCAGCGCTACTGAGAGCTTTGCAGCGGTTGTAACAACTTTTGTGATCAGTTTGAAAATATAGTCCATTTCTCCTCCTCAGTAGTTGATTATTTTGTAATCCTTGTAAAACGAACCGTTATCCTTGACCTTTGGCGCGTTCAGATTTTTCACTATCGGATACAGTACCCTCGCCGCGCCGTCGTCAAAGGTGAGGTACGGCTCAAATTCCTTGCTTATTTTGTATTCGGGCGGGAACTGATTGGACACCCACCCTGGGTCGCACGAGTAGACGAAAATTTTATCACGCGCGTAATCCTCGGCAAGACTATGTGTCATCATATTCAGCGACGCCTTAGCCATATTGGTATGAACGTGCCGCGCGAGCTTGCGCCCCATATTGAACCGCCCCTCGACGGAGCTTACGTTTATGACGAATTTGTTGACGGCACGATCGTATGCCATACACCGCCGCAGCCCGTTCGTCAGCAGAAACGGCGCGGTCACGTTTATAAGCTGCACCTCGAGAAGCTCCTGCGGCGATATCTCCTCGGGCTTGCGAACCCACGAGTTATCGTTTGGCGTTTCACCGCCCTCCGAGAGCCTGTAATTCGGCACAAGCGAAAGCATCCCGCTGTCGGAAAGCGGAACGGGCAGCAGATGTTCCGCGCCCTCCAATTGCAGCGATTGTTCGTGGGTCTCCAGCTCGGCATAATACGCTGCGGATCTCTTAACGGTCTGCGCGGCGTTGTTGACGAGAATATCCAACCGCCCGCCGCATATTTCCTCAATACGCGCAATAAGCTCCGAAATGCGGTCTATGCGCATAAGATCAAAGCCGATAACGTACAGCCTGTCCTTGAAGCTCTCATAATCGGGTTCGTTCATGTAGTTTTCCAGTGCGGATTTCGGGTAACGCGTCACGGCGATAACGGACGCGCCCTGCCGCAGCAGCCGCAGACAGACCGCATAGCCAATCTTGATACGTCCGCCCGTCACCGCCGCGAATTTTCCGCCAAGGTCGCAGTATACCCCGCGCATTTGCTCATTCATTTGCGAGCATTCCGGACATATCCCGTAGCTTTCGATATTCCGCCGACGACAGATAAGACAGTATCTCATTATTACTCCTTGACTTTTTCATTCCGATATGCTATAATCAAATTGTCGGTAGTTTATATAAAACCCCTTTCCGCACGAAGGAAGAAGCAGCCCGTAGGTTGCTTGGTTGGCGGCATCCATGCCGCCTTTTTTGGCGACCTCTCGCAGCGTCCTGCTGCGTTGCTGCCCGACAGCCCGCATAGCTCAAGGTGAGAGCTCACCTGCTCCTCAAGCAGGAAGGAAGACTGCGGTCAAACTCCGCATGCGGGCTTTTTTAAAGTATGTGCACACGGTGCTTTTATAACGCAATGCCGCCCGGGTTTGAGCCAACGGGCGGCTTGTTTTTTATGCTACGTCATCATCCTTTTCAAATCCCGCAGGAGGTGCTATCTCATACGGCTCTGTGGCGTTGACCGCGCGCATCATTGCCTCGATAAGCTCGGGCTGGATAACCTTAGCATTCCATCTGTCTATCACCGCAAAGCCCTTGTTGCCCATAGCGCCGTTATCCCAGTAAACGGGAACGCAGCCGTTCTGCTTTGCTGCGCTTACAACGTACTCCGTCCAATAGCGTCTGAACTCGGGGAAGCTCTCGCTTTGAGCGGATTTGTCCTGGACGCCCAGCTCGCCGATAACAACGGGATAACCCTCGTTCACAAAGAACTTGTTGAGCTTCGCCATAGCCGAGTCAACGGAACGCTCGGTGCCGCCGCTTTCGGCGCTGGAGGTGGCATATTTGCCCCACTGGAACTTAGCTTCGTTCATATTCTCGTTGATCGTAAAGTTATACGGATCGTAGTAGTGTACGGATACCATAATGCGCTTGCCGTCCGCTTCGCAGAGTGAATCATCGGGGATCTTAAACCCGAAATCTCCGATCGTACTGTTTATATCGGTATTCCAACCGGGCATAAGCACCCAGCGCTTGGTGTTGTTGGAACCCGTTTTTCTCACCGTGTTCACAAAAATCTGATTGTATTCGTTGATATTATCGTAAGCCTCGGCTTTCGGACCCTCGTACTTGCCGTCGAACACCTCGTTCATCGACTCGAAAATGAGATGCTCGTCGTAGTTCTTGAAGCGCTCGGCGATCTGCTTCCATACCGCCTCGTACTTTGCCTTGATCTCCGTCTGCTTGTCGGCGGGTTCGGCACAGAGAAGCCACGCGCCGTTAATGGTGTAATAGCCGTCGCCGTGTATATTTATAATGGTATACAGACCGTTGTTTATCGAGTAATCAACGACCTCCTGCACTCTGTCGAGCCATGATTTTTCGATCGTATAATCGGGACCCTCGCCAATATGAGTAAGATAGGAAACGGGAATTCTTACGGTGCTGAAGCCTTGTTCCTTGACAAGTTTCAGCAGATCTTCCTTGATAATGGGATTGCCCCAGCCCGTTTCTTTGGGAGTGGTGCCGCTGAGCGCCTCAAGCTGATTGCCGAGATTCCAGCCCATGCCCATAGCCTCCGTGATCTCGGTCTGTGAAAGCTCGTGCCATTCCTTTGGCTCGTCGGGAATCCCGGAAGTATCGGGAGCGTTGGAGTTCTCTCCGCCGCTGACCGCGCCGCTATTTTCCGAACTTATGCTGCCGCTGTCTCCGGAGTATGCGTTACCGCTGTCCGAGCCGCCGTCATTCTTAGCGCAGCCCGCGCTCAACATTATCATCAGTGCCGCCGCAAGCGCACCGAGCTTTTTGGATATCGTTTTCATTAAATTACCTCTTTCCGTCAACAAAAGTTTTGTAAAATTGTTTTATATATTGGCTTCCGACAATAATTCCCGTCTTGCGGTGCGCCTTTGCTTTGCCGAATGCTTTTCGGCAAAGCTGCGGTATTTTCATACAAACGAGGAGCGCTTTCCATGTATTGCCATACTGCAATCATAGGCGGGATCTCAAAAGCCGGATATACAAAATGCTTTGATATATTATAACACAACTGCCTAAAATTGTCAATCGGGAAAATAGGGTTGCCGAAATTTTTTAGCGCGGTATCGCTGCCAAAAAGGCTATTGATAAGGTCTTTATATGCCGTATAACCAAAATGTATATCGCGTAATCCAATATTGGTATTTGCATTTTCCGAAAATCTATGTTATAATAAGTATGTGCAGAATAAACCGTGAGGAGGACTCGATAATGACAACAATAGAAAATCTCAGTTTCGATGAGGAGCGCGCGTTATACGGCGCGGAGGATACCGCCGTAATAAACTGTAAGTTCGACGGTCCGACGGACGGCGAAAGCGCTTTTAAGGAGTGCAGAAACGTTTCGGCGGAGAAGTGCTTTTTCAATCTGCGTTACCCGTTCTGGCACGACGGCGGGCTGAAGATCTCCGACTGCGAAATGACTGAGCTTTGCCGCGCGGCGTTGTGGTACTCCGACAACATAACAATCGAGAATACACGCCTGCACGGTATCAAGGCGCTTCGCGAATGTTCCAATGTAACAATGCGCGGCTGTGATATAATCTCGCCCGAATTCGGGTGGTCTGTGCGCGGTCTGGATATGAGCGATTGTTCGGCAGAAAGCGAATATTTTATGATGCGCTCGACCGGACTTCGGTTTACAAATGTTAATTTTAAAGGCAAATATTCCTTCCAGTATATTGAGAATTCCGTATTTGAGAACTGTGTTTTTGACACAAAGGACGCCTTCTGGCACGCAAAAAACGTTACAGTGAAAAACAGCGTTGTCAAGGGAGAATATCTTGCGTGGTACTGTGAGAACGTGACCTTTGAAAACTGCAAGATAACCGGCACTCAACCGCTGTGCTACTGCAAGGGACTGCGGCTGATAAACTGCGAAATGCACGATACCGATCTCTGCTTCGAGCGCTCAGATGTAAACGCAACTATCACCACGCATATCGTAAGCGTGAAAAATCCGCTCAGCGGCTGCGTTTGCGCGCCGTCCGTAGGGGAGGTCATCAGGGATATCGACGGAGCGGACGGTAAGGTCTGCTGCTGCAAAAACAACAAGAGCTGCGCGTAATTGCTTTTGCCGCGGGAATGCGTGGA
>CAMWVO010000227.1 GCA_947177695.1 uncultured Clostridia bacterium | reverse complement strand
ACTTCAGGCATTCTGTATTCCCGGTTCCGTTGCCGATCAGCGTAAGGTTGGTCTGGGTCACGGTAACCTCGGCAAGATGCTTCTCGAAGAAGAGACAGAGTGCTTCGCTTTCCTTGCGGGACACGAGTCCTTTGCAGCTGCCGAGGGCGCTATCGGTATTGCCGAAAAGGCTAACAAGGTTCGTCAGAAGCCCCTCCGCGTTATCCTGAACGGTCTCGGAAAGGACGCTGCTCAGATCATCGCCCGTATCAACGGCTTCACATACGTTGAGACCGAGATGGACTACTACACAGGCGAGGTTAAGGAAGTTTTCCGCAAGGCATACTCTGACGGTCTCCGCGCTAAGGTAAACTGCTACGGCGCAAACGACGTTACCGAGGGCGTTGCTATCATGTGGAAAGAGGGCGTTGACGTTTCCATCACAGGTAACTCCACCAACCCCACACGTTTCCAGCACCCTGTTGCAGGTACATACAAGAAGGAATGCGTTGATAAGGGCAAGAAGTACTTCTCCGTTGCTTCCGGCGGCGGTACGGGCCGTACTCTCCACCCCGATAACATGGCTGCGGGTCCTGCTTCCTACGGTATGACCGACACAATGGGACGTATGCACTCCGACGCTCAGTTCGCAGGTTCTTCCTCTGTTCCCGCTCACGTTGAGATGATGGGACTTATCGGTATGGGCAACAACCCCATGGTTGGCGCTACCGTCGCCTGCGCTGTTGCGGTTGAGGAAGCTATGAAAAAGTAATAAACGGCTTAAATACGCAGTTTTACAAGATCAAGCTTTAATTTATCATACTAAATCAGCATATTAAATCATAATCAAAATTCTTTACTGCCCACCGTTTGCTTGCCGAAATTTTTTCGGCATACAGCGGCGGGCAGTTTTATTTGTAAAAATTAGGATAGCAAAGCTTCAGCAGCTTTACTATCCTAAAGTTTTATTCAATAAAGTTGGTTTAAGCGGATATCCCCCTGCCCTGCTCCAAGCAATAAAAACTTTTTTTCAAAAGCACTTGACAAAGAAATATGTCGATGTTATAATTGTATATAATGTATATATACAAATTGAGGTGAACTATGGATATCATCATCAGCAATTCATCGGGAGAGCCTATCTACGAGCAGATCTGCTCACAGATAAAGGCTCTAATAATGAGCGGCGCGTTAAAGGCGGGGGACGCCCTGCCGTCAATGCGCGTTCTTGCACAGCAGCTCCGCATAAGCGTTATCACCACAAAGCGAGCCTACGAGGAACTTGAACGGGACGGCTTTATCGAGTCCTACACGGGAAAAGGCAGCTTTGTCAAGGCGCAGAATCAGCAGCTTATGCGGGAAGAGGTACTGCGGCAGACCGAGGCTCTTATGGAGGAAGCCTGCGGAAAAGCCAAGCGGTACGGCATAACCCTTGACGAAATGAAAGAAATGCTGGAACTGATTTATGGAGGTCGGGACTATGAATGATTACGAAAATGCCATTGAAATAAGCGGTCTTACAAAACGTTACGACGGCTTTACGCTTGACAATCTGTCCTTTAACACTGCAAAGGGCAGCATTATGGGCTTTATCGGGCAGAACGGCGCGGGCAAGACCACTACTATCAAGGCGATACTGAACATCATCAAGGCGGACGAGGGCAGCGTAAAGCTTCTGGGCATGGACAGCGTGACCGAGGAAATTCCCATAAAGGAGCGTATCGCCGCTGTCTTTGACGAGATACCGTTCCATGACGAATTTACCGCAAAAAATCTTGACATTATTTTCGGGGACATCTACAAAAACTGGGATACCCAAACCTTTGACCGGTACTTAGACCGCTTTGCCCTGCCGAGAAAAAAGAAGATAGGCAAGCTTTCCAAAGGTATGAAAATGAAGCTGCAAATCGCCTGCGCGCTTTCCCACGGGGCGGAGCTTCTTATCATGGACGAGGCAACAACGGGGCTTGATCCTGTTGTAAGGAACGAGATACTCGACATCTTTTTAGAGTACATTCAAAACGAGAACCACAGCATTTTCATGTCCTCACATATTACCTCCGACCTTGAAAAGGTCGCGGACAGCGTTACCTTTATCGACAAGGGAAAGCTGCTTCTGACGGGCTACAAGGACGATATTCTTGAAAATCACGGCATAATAAAGTGCGGCAAAAACGACTACAAGGAAATTGCCGCGGAGGATATCATCAGCGCACGTCTCACCGATTTCGGCGCGGAGGTGATGGTGTCCGACAAAGCCGCCTGCAAGCGCAAGTACAGCGGTCTTGTAATGGACAACACAACGCTGGAGGAAATAATGGTTTTCTATGTAAATCGCGAGAAAAAGGAGTGGCGGTAATGAACGGCGTAAAAGGGCTTATCCTCAAAGAGATTTATCTGCGGCGCAAGACCATGCTGTCGGGGCTGTCCATATTTGTCCTGCTGTTTATTCTGGCGGTTTCGTTCTGCCTGAGCTTCGATTACGGCAATATGAAAAACAATGAGAACCTGACCTCCGATTCCACAATAATTCTCGCATATGCGACGGCGGGCGTGGGTATAATGCTGTTCAATCAGAACGGTGAAACATTTGTAAAGGACAGAAAGTGCAAATGGAATGTTTTTGAGTACACCCTGCCGCTATCCCCGCAAAAGCTTGCGGCGGTAAAAACATGTCTGCTTTTGGGCTCAAACCTTTTGGGTACGGCAGTTTCCACAGCTTTTGCGGCGGTAATTTTCGCTTTTGCCCACCAACAATTCACACTTGCGACTATGGCAAATATCACCGTTATTGCGCTGGCAGCTTTTGCTCTTATGACATTTATGGACTTCCTGCTGCTTAAATTTCAAGACCCGCAGAAAGCCGCATTAGCTTCTTCCGGCGTTATCATAGCGCTCTACGTCTTGTTTATGGTATGGGTATGGCAAAGGCAGTCTGAACTTGAAGCGTTCATGGACTCCATTGAGGCGTCAGATACCTCGGAATCGTTAGATATGGCGGCCATTGAGGAGCTTATCGCGCCTGCGCTTGAATGGCGGGACAGACTGTTCCCGTTTTCGATACTGTTTTTTGCTGCAATAGCTGTCATCGGATATTTTCTTTTTCTGACGCAGTACAAAAGGAGGGAAAAATAATGGCGGGCTTGCTTTACAGAGATTTGGTTCTCAACAAAAAAAATCTGCTGAGTATGGCGCTGGGAGAAATCGTCATATCGCTTTTAATAATTGCTCCGATACTTTTTGACGGCGTGACTTCGGATACAGAGATCATAACGTCGCTTTTAAGCGCGTTTGTGTTCATTGTTCTTTTCCTGACGCTCGGCGTTATGACGGCGACGATTTTTGAAGCCGACGAAAGCAAAAAATGGGCGTACTTCATTACCTCCACGCCCCTTACCGATGTAAGTCAGATAAAGGAAAAGTACCTTTTCACGCTCCTGCTTTATGTTGCACTTTTTGTTTGGTGCTATTTTCTTGCAGTCATTTCGGCGGCACTGGGAGGAGCGGCAAACGTACTGATCGCCTTTTTGATGATGTGTATTATGCTTGCGGCAAACGCCATAGAATTTCCTTTTCTGGTACGTTTTGGCAGCAAGGCGGGAAGCCATATAAAAACCGCTGTCATGCTGCTTGCTATGATCGTAGCCTTTGAATATATTTTCTTCGGCGACCTTTCAATATTCGGAAGTCTCGACAGAATTTTTGAGTTCTTTGAAAAGTTTTCGGACACCTCATTAATGTCAGATATCTCCCTGATAATACTGGCTGCATTCCCCTATTTCTCCGCGGGACTTTACTTCCTTTCCTATAAGCTTTCCTGCAAACTATACCTGAAAGGAGCGGAGGAATATGAGCGATAAAAAGCTTGCCGTTAAGAGGATAATCCTGTTTGTCCTGTTCTCCTACGGACTTTACTGGATATTTGCGGGGCTGTGCGACCTGTTCGGTATCTTACAGGAAGAAGCGGGATTTCAATTTGTTACATTTTTGGCAATGTTCACACCTGCAATAGGCTCCCTGCTGACAAGGCTTGTCACCAAAGAGGGCATGGCAAATTCCATGCTGCGGCTTAATTTAAAGGGAAACTGGAAATATTATCTCATGGCGATTGCCGCCCCGCTTATTTATTCGGTCATTGAAACCGTACTCAATTCCGCGGTGCTTGGTTCAAAAATTGACCCAAACGCAGCCTTTGAGATTGCGGAAGTTTCCGCCGTAGGATATACCGCTGTAATATTTTTCAATATAGCAATTTCAATTGCCCTGTTTCCGGTTTTTCTCGGAGAGGAGCTGGGCTGGCGTGGATACCTGTTTCCAAAGCTGAAAACGGTCATGAACCGTCCCGCCGCCTATATCGTCTGCGGAATAATCTGGGGGG
>CAMWVO010000226.1 GCA_947177695.1 uncultured Clostridia bacterium | reverse complement strand
GTTTATATCCAGCGGAGAGGTCATGTCCATAAAAACGCTTACTTGCGCACAGGACATTTCCCCGCCCGCCCAGCGTTCAGCCGCAAGCTGGTCGGGAAGAGATTTTTCCACTGCCGACGCGATAACGGAAAATACCGCAAAGACCAGAAGCGATACGGCGTTAAGAATGCCGAGAACTATGTATTTGGATCTCATAGCTGCCTCCAATCATTCAACAAGTCTGACCTGCATACCCGCCTCAATGGGCTTCGTGGAAGTGGTTATAATAAATTCGCTGCCGTAGACTGCGCCCGATACAGCCGATGAGGTATCGTCCGAAGCGAGTATCTCAACGTCCACTCTCTCGGCGATATAGCGGTTTCCGAGAGGACTGCTCTTTGCCACTACAGAAAGCACGAACTTTCCGTTGTTGTCCTCTCTTATGGCGCTGTTGGGAACGATCATGTCGTAGTTCTGACCCTTTGAGCCCATAGCAAGCTGCAAATTCTGTCCCGGAGTAACGTCGCCCTTTACCGCGAATTTGAGTATCTTATTCTTTGCAGGATTCTGTGAATCGGTGGTTATCGACTGGAGCGTTGCCGACGCGTCGCCGTACCAGAAGTACTGCACCTCAGCCTCGTCGCCGATTTTGACCTTTTTGGCCTGCTCCGTTGTAACTGTCATTTCAAGGGTGTATCCCTTTTCGCTCATCTCTATTTTGGCAACGGTTTTCTGCGCCTCGGCTTCCTCGCCCGCCACCACGTTTATCTCGGTGATCTTTCCGCCCACCTGAGCGTCGATCTTTGCTCCGACGGATTTTTCTTCCAGCTTTTTGATCGTTTCCTCGCAGTCGGAAATTACCTTTTTCTGGTCGGCGATCTTGGACTGCTTATCCTTCATATCCAGACTGTTCTCGCCTGCCGTCTGAGCGTCCTGACGCTGTTTGAGCTCCAGGTCTATCTTCGCTTCGGCAAGGGTACGCTCCATCTTGCGTATCTCCTCCTCTGCCTCCTCAACGGTCTTGTCCGCCTTTTTGGCAAGAGCGTCCTCCTCGGCTTTTGCTTCGTTGTACAGATCCTGAGCGGCTTTCTGCTTTTCCTTCAGCTCCGCCTTGATTGCAGCAAGCGTATCGTCGTATTTTTTCTTTGCGCCGTCATATTCCTTGGTTCTCAATTCAAGGGTGTTGTTTTCCGATTTCAGAAGCTGTACGTTTCTCGAATATGTAGAGGACTTTGACAGCTCGTTGTTATAGTCTTCCTGAAGATGAGAAAGCTCCAGATCGAGACGCTCGATGGTCTGCTGATAAGCAACCTGCTGTTCGTAATCCGTTGCCATGTTCATCTTTTCTATTGTCTGATTGATCTCAAGCTGCTTGTCGTCCATTGCTTTTTTTGCGGAATTTATAGCGTCCTGATTTCCTCCTGCGGAGATATCCGACTCATATTCCTTGATCTTGTCCTCGCTTTTGGTCTTGGACTTTTCCGCTTTTTCCACAGAACTCTTGGCAGTGCTGATCTGGTTGTAATAGCTGCTTCCCAGCGAAGCGTAATCCTCCGAAGTGAACGCCGACAGCTGATCGTCCAAATCTTTTACCGCGGTTTCGCAGTCCTTGGTTTTGGTTTTTGCTTTTTCGTAAGCCGCCTGATAATCCGCCAGCTTTGCAATATCCTCCTTGGCAAGCCTGATATCGTCCTCCTGATTGGCAATGCTGAGATTTTCCTTGCTGTAGTCCACGCCGATCTTCAGCAGAGCCTTGTCATAATCAAGCTGGAGATCGTCAAGCTTCTGCTGCTCTGTTTCCAGATTTTTCTTTGCCTCGTCAAGCTCCGCGCTTTCCTTGTCCTCGAGAGTAAACAGCGTCGCGCCCTTTTCGATCTCGTCGCCTACCTTAACGTCCACGCTGGCGATAGTCCTTGTCTCGCTGATCTTCACCTCGTAGCTCTGATTTGCCTCCACCGTGCCGCTGCCCCGTATCTGCTCCGAAAGAGTTCCGCCCCTTACGTACTGAGCCGAGACCTCGGGAAGCGAGTAGTTCATTATAGTGTTGGAAAAGAATGTAAGCAAAAGCATTACGACTAGAAAAATAATTATCGCATTTTTGACCCATTCTCTTCTCTTAGTACCGTTTTCCATTTTGTGGTTTACTCCTTTCAAAAATTATCCCTTTAAGCCGCCCGAATAGGCTATGCCCTCGACAAGGTAGTCCTCGCCGTAAAGGAACATAAGCAGCGTGGGTATCATATAGATGGTCGCCACCGCGAAAGCAAGTCCTATCTCGCCCGTGTTGATCTGGGACAGAAAAACCGACAGCGGATAAAGGCTCGTATCCGAAAGCAGTATCAGCGGCTGCTCCACCATGTTCCAGTAGTCTATAAAAATCAGGATCGCTACCGAGAAAAGCGCGCTTTTGCACAGCGGCATACAGATGTGTACAAATATCTGAAGCTCTCCCGCGCCGTCCAGTTTAGCCGCTTCTATCAGCGAAAAGGGTATGCGGCGCATTATCTTCGACAGCAGGAATACCGCGAACGGCGTAAAAATGCCCGGCAGTATTATCGCCCACCGTGTATTGAGTATGCCCAGCCAGTCGGACACAAGATAGTTAGGCACCAGCGTTACCTGATAGGGCATGAGCATTACCACAACGTACACAAAGAAGATAAGCTCTTTCAGCCTGCCCTTGAGCCTTGCAAACGCATACGCCGCAAGAGACGCCACAGCAAGCTGGAAAATTACTATCGGCACAACCAGTATCACCGAGTTCCAGAACTTGAACAGATAGTCGGGACTTTTGAAAAGCACCGTATAGTACTGGCTGAACGACACCATATCCGGAATGAATTTCAGATTGATCTTTTCCGAAATAAAGGTCTTGCCGCCCTCCTCGGTCTTTGCGAAGATCGCGCCGTAGTTCGCGTTTATCTCCGACGCGCTCATAAAGGAGTTCGCCATTGTAAGTATGGTGGGCAGCAGGAATATCAGCGCGGCGGCGGCGGCAAACACCGTAAGCACGCCCATCAGTATCTTCTGCCCTCTTTTGGAGAGGCTTCTCCGTCTTTTTGCGGAGGCTGCCGTTTTAGACTTTATCACCCTTCAACGTCCTCCCCGAATTTATTTTCCGCGATAAACAGCGCGCCTATTATTGCGACCATCACTATCGCCATCAGTATCGCCGCCGAGGACAGCTTCTGATAGTCGATGTTGCGGAATGTGTTGTTCATGAAGTGCTGAAGCATATAGAGGCTGTCGTAAGGGTAATCTCCCGTAAGCAGATATACCTCTCGGAAAACCTTGAATGAATTGATAAGCGAAAGCACTGTTACGAACAGTATAGTAGGCGAAAGATACCTCAGCTTTATGCGGAAGAATTTGTAGAACGCTCCAGCGCCCTCCAGAGTGGCGACCTCCACGATATCCTTGGGGATATTGTTCAGAGCCGACAGGAACAGTATCATATTGTAGCCCAGATTTTTCCATAGGAACAGTACTACGATCACGATCTGTCCCTTTGTGGATTTGAGCCAGTCTATCTTGTCCACGCCGAAGTTGGCTAAAAAGTCGTTCAGCACGCCGTTATAGTGGAAAATTACCTGCCATATAAGCACTACCGATGCAACGGGAACCATCATCGGACACAAAAAGCTTGTACGGAACTGGCTTACAAAGGGTATCCTGAAGTCCAGAAGCATAGCTAAAAGCAGTGACAGCACCACAGCCAGCGGAACCGCCACAAGCGAGAAGGTCAGCGTATTTGTCGCAGCCCGTCGGAAAGCCGTATTTTTAACAATATTTATGTAATTCTGGAGAAAAACAAATTCCCTGTTTATGGGATTATCTACCATAGAGTAATAAATTATCACGCAGAACGGGATTATGAAAAAGATCATAACACCGATAAGGCTCGGAAGCAAACACAGATAGGGAAACGCTCCGTCGCTTTTCAGCGTTCGCCCGACAGACCTTTTTCCGTTTTTTTTCTTTATTTTTTCAGTACCGCTCGCCTTTGTTTCGGACTTGGCAGGCTGCTTGTTTTTGAGTTTCATAGCTCACTGTTTCCGCATTAATGCGGCAACTCTCATTTCCCGAACATATTAACCGATTATCATTATAACATATAATTTCCGCATTTTCTATCATAATCGAAAACTGTAATCATTTTTTAAATTTTTCTTCCGCATTGTTACATTTGTAACCGTATTGAAATGTTTTTAGTAAAAAAGTTTTTGTATTTTAAGCGAAAATTTGTTCAAAATGCCAAATGTCAAATGTTTGCAAGCCAAATTTTGTTTGGCGATAAATTATGATTTAGCGCACTAACTGTCGGAACACTTCGGCGGCGCAGCCGCCGACTAAAGCTGGTCGAGCTGAGCCCAGCTCGCAG
>CAMWVO010000225.1 GCA_947177695.1 uncultured Clostridia bacterium | reverse complement strand
TAATAAAACCATTATCAGTATAGTTATTTTTTTCTGTATAGTCTTTTAACATTGTCCATTGTTCAGGTTTAAACCGCACTAATTTTTTTACATATGCTTTAGCATCATATTTCGCACTTGCTTTTTTATGTGCTTCTGTAGTTGCCATATTATCACGCCTTTCATTTATTGGTTATTATGCACAATTACATAACAAGATATCTGTATATATTTTTATCTAAAAACTATTGACAATAACAAGATATCGTGTTATACTTATAGACAGTAAAGGACAAGCAAATAAAATCCCTTACAAAACAATTATAACATACAAATTAAAGAAAGTCAAATACAAACAAGGAGGTTACAAACCATGAACGAATACATAGCAAACGCAAAGAACTTTTTAAAATCCTGCAATGCGAAAATGTCAATCACCTTTAAAAGGTACGGTAAACACTTTGTAGACGACAAGGACTTCCGAAACATCTACACCGTAAGAATTGACCGCGACGGCAAAAGCTTTAGTTTTCAGTTTGGCGATTCGGTAATGAATACAGTAAACCATAAACGCCCGACTTGTTATGATGTTCTCGCTTGTCTGCAAAAATATGATGTAGGAACTTTCGAGGACTTTATTTCGGAATACGGCTACACAATAGACAGTTACGAGGACAACAAACGCATAAACAAGCTTTACAGAGCAGTTATAAGAGAGTATGACAAAGTAACCCGTATTTTCGGAGACGTAATGAACGAACTGCAAGAGATATATTAAACCAAAGGCTTCTTGAGGGTTGAGCCAATCAGCCCTACACCAAAGGCGAAAGCCTTATACATCAATATTATAAAGGAGAAATGTTACTATGAGTACGAACGAGCTTCACAGCACTATCAAGGAATTAAAGGAATACAAGCTCCTGAAAGAGGAAGCAGAAGCAAGGATTGCAGAACTTGAAACCATTATCAAGTCTGAAATGAAGTCGCAGGAGCTTGACAAAATGACAGTCGGCGAATACAAGTGCAGTCTTACCACGGTATCAAGCAAGCGTGTTGACAGCAAGGCACTTCAGGAAAACCGCCCCGACATTTACGCCATGTTCGTTAAAGCTTCAAGCTATGAACGGCTTACTGTCAGATAAAGGAAAAGCCCTTATGCAAGCTACCAACAAACATAAGGGCAAGCAAACACCCGAAACTAAAAGGGCGGTTTGTATATATAGTATACTACAACCGCCCATAATTTGTCAAGAAATAATTTGGAGGTTTTTATTATGAACAATTTCAGACCATTTGCAGAAAGTTATGTGGAGACTACAATTCCATTGAACGAAAGAACTATTGCAGCTCTTGAGCAGTCAGAGTACGCCTATCTTCTGGAACCACTTTACAGGGCAAACGATAATCCCGCATATTCAAGCGTAGGTGTCACGCTGACTGTATCTTTTGACTTCAAGAGCATGGAAATTTTTCAGCATTGAAACGATATGCCGGAGCGATGAGGGCATAGACAGCGAGGGAGAATATAACATTACATTTGACGATGTAACGGCAACATATTTTAAAAATGAAGCCCTGAAACACCTTATAAGCAATCTCGGAGCGATGAAGGCGTGCCAGATCGGTAAGATAGCAGTGTCGGCTTAATGGAAAATATATTGGACGTGTAGCCCCGATGGGGTTACACGTCCAATATGAAGCGGAAAATTTGTCAAGATGTAAATTTAACTATACGGCATAGAAACAATTTAATTTAAAGGAGTTGATTGCAATGTCAATCGAAAAATTATTATCGAGTAAATCAGTAAGACTGTATTTGCTTGAAATGATAGATATGAAATATATCGACCTTGAAAAATCTTACATTACGCCATCAGGAACGGCTTTTTTTAAGATAGATACGGACAAGCTTACAGAACCACCTTCTGAAACACCAAATCCGAGATATATTCTTGAGAATACTATTTTTGATTTAGCGTGTAATTATAAGTATGCTATGGACAAACTGCGTTGCGCTGCTATTAATCAAGATGTGGAGTGCGAAAGAAAAATTTTACCTAACAACGAAGACGAGTATTATATTCCTTATGTGGTGTCTCCCGTTGGAACTAATAAACATTTAACAACTATTTGTGTCCGCCACAAAGGGATTCCAATGTCACCTCCAGATGATTTTATAACAGAAACCATCAATCTTTTAAAAGAACAGCCCGAATACAATTATTGTAAAAGTCTTATCAATAATTTTGTAATCAAAGCCAATGAGTGGGTAGCGGAAAATTATATGGAGGTGTCAGCATGAAAAAGACTAAAACCAATATCAAAAAAGCTATTAAGAAACAGCCTGAAATAACCGACACAATAAACATTGACGGAAAAGCCTATCAGATGATGTGCGTTGACGTTAGGCAGGACGGAACAGTTACCGAAATTCCCATGCGGATCAAGGAATTTGTGGAAGAAATGGAGCAGGAAAAAATTTCTCGTGATACGCTTATACAGCGGGAAGTTAATCAGTGGGGCAACGCCTTGAAGTCAAATCTGATTTTGTCTATCCTTATTAACCGTCCTATCGGAACAATTCTGACAGCAACGGGAAGAAGCGACACGCAGAATTATGCTGTAAATAGTCTTATTGATGGCTTGCAGAGAAGTTCCGCCATATATGACTATGTAAACAACAAGTTCAAGTTATCAAGCAAATTAAAGCCTATACTGTGCAAATTCAAGGACACCGAAAGCGGAGAAATTATTTCAGAGGAATTTAAGATAGCAGGAAAAAAATTCAAAAAGTTACCCGAAATATTAAGGGACGCTATTCTTAATTATCGGCTTACGGTTTATTCCTATAAAGGTTTTACAGACGATGAACTGGACTCTATTCTTTACTGTGTGAACAGCGGAAAAGCTCCTACAGCGTACCAGAAAATGAGATTTAATCTCGGTTCTAATGTTATGCGGACAATTCAACCCATATGTGAAAGTACACTTTGGGAAGATGTATCAGGGTGCAATTCCAAGAATGACAGTATTTTGTGCTGCATAATCAGAATACTTATGATGATTTCAAGCTATTCCTGTAAAAGCTATGGAACAGCGGACATGAACAGGTTTATAGACAATTTCGATGATAATATCAAAATGGCAGCCGTATCGGAAACAGCGGATTTGATAGGTCAGCTTGCCGATGTTAAATTTGAAATGACCGATGAGGAAAATGAAACGCTTACCGCTTGCAGTATCCCGCATATCATTATGAACATGAGGAAATTCAACGAAATGCGGAAGCCTGACGAATCAAGGAGTTATCTTGACTGTTACAGAGCTTTTCTTGAAAGTAATGAGTACAAGGAATTTTGGGAACATTCGCAGTCGGGAAGCGGAGGCTCTCAGTATTCAGAGGATAGCGTTAATGAGAGACAGTATATTATTGATAATTTTCTTTATGACTTCCTCAATTATCCGTTAAAATACAATGGAATATTTAAAGAAGATTTCGACACGGAAAATACAGACGTTACAAATGATACTGACAGTGCGGAATCCGACACAGAGATTTCAAAGGCAGGTTAATACACGGAGGGTTTTTGTGGGGACTGATAGAAAGATAACTATATTTTCAGTATGGACTAAAATCCCTATGAACGATAATTAATTTATGAAAGAAGTTGTTATAATGGAAAATGTGGTTGAAAAACAGACACAGACAGAGCCAGTTTATTCTAATGAATGGATTGACATAACTATCCCATTGACGGGAAGCAATATGCCCGAAAAATTCAAGACAGCTATTGCATATATGATTGGAAGGAGAATTGCTCAAAAACTCACTTACGATCCGATCGACAAGGGCGTGACTGAAATTAATGACCGCAAATTGCATGGCGAAATTGCCCTTGAATTGAGAATGAAGCCTCACGGCACATTTGAAAATACTTTTACATTGCATTATTACGGCAAAGAAGGCAATATGACTTATTATCATGAAGAACATACTTTTTTTACCGATGAACTGCCAAATGATTATGTTTATCTCTACAGAAAAAAGGCTTTGAGAAAGCTTAAAAAGTTTTGTAAAGAGGGACTTAAGCATCTGCCATTTTACAGTATTTCAGCGGAATAGCTGATTTACTCGCTTAATGCAATTAACATAAATCTACTGCAAGGGGTACGCATTTTAAAGCCCCCTTTGCGGTAAACCAAAAGAACAAAGAACGGAGATAACAACGGATATATAAAGAAAGGTTGATAAAAATGACTGCTAATAAGCTTAAGCCTAAAGAAAATCCCGAAATCAAACGCATGGAGACAGACTACAAGTTTATAAAAGCCCTGCGTAATTTCATTTGTGGAATTGATTTTATACTTCTCGGAGTGGCTACAA
>CAMWVO010000224.1 GCA_947177695.1 uncultured Clostridia bacterium | reverse complement strand
GGCACATTCAGCAGTTTATCAATGACCTTTTGCTTAATGGTAAAAGTCAGAAAACAGGAAAGCCATTGTCCAGAAAAACAGCAGTACATCATTTAAGCTTTATTTCTGACGTTTTTACATATGCTGTTAAAATGGACATGCTTTCGGAAAATCCTTGCCGCAAGGTTACAATTCCAAAGGGAGAGGCAAAAGAAAAGGATATTTATTCCCTTGAAGAATTGGAGCAACTTTTGGAACTGCTTGAAACTGCTCAGCTGAAATACAAATTATTCTTTACGATGATTTTGTATACGGGATTTCGCAGAAGTGAAATGCTTGGTTTGGAGTGGAAAGACATTGATTGGGATAACCGTATTATCAGCGTAAGGCGAACGTCAAACTATACAGCAGAGCGTGGAATTTATACGGATACTACCAAAACGAAAAAATCTCAGAGAAGCCGCCGTTATCCTCAGCTTATTTTTGACCTTCTGAAAGCATACAAAGCGGAACAGGACGAGGAACGTCTTAAGCTTGGTTCAAAGTGGTTTGACTATGACAGGATTTTTGTAAAGTTCGACGGACGACCAATGAACAACGGAACTCCTTACTTATGGTTAAAGGAGCTTTGCGACAAGAATAATCTGCGGTTTTGCGACTTGCACAGCTTCCGCCACGCCCATGCTTCCATTTTAATCCATGCGGGTGTAGACGTTGCGACAGTATCTGCCGATTTAGGACATTCAAATTCCATGACAACTTTGGGAATCTACACACATGAATTCCAAGAAGCACAGGCGAGAACGTCCGATATTATTGCTGAAACTCTTAACTTTGACAAACGAAAAGAGGCTGCGGTTTCATAAAGCAGCCTCACAGAAAGATACATAATGGGACGACAAGATAGAATAATGGGCAAGTAATGGGTCAAACCGATATTTATGGGTAAATAAAAATCAGCAAACCGCATATTTACGTGGTTTGCTGATAAAAATTATGGTGACCCGTACGGGAATTGAACCCATGATTACGCCGTGAAAGGGCGTCGTCTTAACCTCTTGACCAACGGGCCAAAACTAAGCCGCCGATATTTCAGCAGCCTGTTTGGTAGCGAGAATGAGACTTGAACTCATGACCTACCGGGTATGAACCGGTTGCTCTAGCCAGCTGAGCTATCTCGCCATACTGTACACTTTTAAGCGACTTATATATTATACAACATAATTTTCCCCTTGTCAATAGTTTTTTTTCAAAAAAATCATATTTATTTATTTTTACCCGACAAAACGCTCTAATTTGCGGAAAAATGAGTTATTTTAAACAATACTAAAGCTGCTTTATAAATATTAAAATACTTTGAACGCTTCAGATAAGATAGATTTTAAGCGTTCTTTTTGTGCAAAAAGTAACGCGTTTTTCGTGAAAATGCACAAATAACTTGTGATGCTGCACAAAATATTTGACAAATATGTCTTTTAATGCTATAATTACCGTAATAAATATTTAGGGGGATCTTTATGCCCGAATGCCATGAATACTTGATTTGCCGCTCCTGCGACGAAGACGGCAGGATACTTTTCCTTACCTACAATAAATCGGACGAAAAAATTCACGAATACTCAAACGAGGAAATTGTTCAAAAAATCGTAGAGCGCCAAATTGCAAACGCCAAGCTTGAAAACACTGTGGTGAAGATCACCGATAGCAAAAGGGTCATCGCAAAGATAAGCTGCGAGGAAAGAAAGCTGTCCGCCGTATTTTATATATTGAACAGATACGTTTCCGAAGAGGGGAGTCCCATGCTTTTGGCGGTAAGCAACTGCGGCGAAAAATTTGAATTTTCGGAAAATCTTGCTGCAGATTTTTGCAGCAGCAGACAGGTCGTGAACGGCTATATGACAAAAAAAGGAATTAAAATAATTAACGTTCCCGCATATATTACGGCTTTGAACAAGTCTCTTGAACACGCCGAGACAGACTGAGCGGCGTGCTTCCTGCGGCACTTATAACGTACTGCCGGAAAGGAATGGTATATTTATGGGAAAAAGAATTTTTGATGCTCTGAACGATTTTATGACGCGTACGCATGAGATGTGTGTTTTCGTTGTGGATTTTTCCGACGGCAGCTTTGACGTTATGTCGGAGGGTATCTTCTCCTGCGTTATCGACGGAAGCGTCAATCCGCTTGAACAGCTTGCGGAAAGCAAGCGTATCCATGAAGCGGACAGCGTTGTTCTCGGCGCATTCTGCCGCGATCTGCTCAATTCATGCAGAATACCTATTCGGGAGGAACATTTTACTGTACCGTTCCGCGGAATAGTCTCGGACGCTCCCTCGGATACCGACTACAAATGGATAAACCTGACGGCTGTTATCGACCGCGGTGACGATCTGACGGCAAAATGCATTATCGGTCATCTGAGACTGATGAATAACGCCGAGATACTCAATAAAGTAATTACAGACAGCTTTACCAACGACAAGCACCCGCAGGTTTTCAACGGTCAGGCAAAGCGCATTATCGAGGATACGAGCCGAAATGCGGCTATCGTTCAGTTCGATATTGAGAAATTCAAGCTTATCAATGTTAAGTACGGTGAGGAAAAGGGTACCGAAATACTGAACTACATCAAGAACGGTCTTGATACGATCTGTACCGACAAGCAGGTCTATACGCGGCTGTCGGCGGACGTTTTCATGATCGCAATGTCCTACGACAAGCCCGAGGAGATCGAGCGGCTTATATCGCGTATCGAGGAGCGTCTCGGCAGCTTCGGGGACATTTCCTATAAGCTTGTTTTCGGTGTGAATATCGTTACCGACCGAAGCGTACCTATGCGCAAGCTGGGGGACAGAACCGCTATGGCAAGACAGAGCATAAAGGGGAATGCTCTTAAAAACGTGTGCTACTACTCCGAAAATCAGGAGAACAGCCTTGTATCCAAAAAATTTATTGAGGACAGAATGGAATACGCCCTTGAACACGGAGAGTTTGTAATGTACCTCCAGCCGAAATACAGCATCAGTACTGCGGGAGTTGTGGGCGCGGAGGCTCTGGTAAGGTGGATACACCCGGAAAAAGGAATGCTGCCTCCTGCGGAATTTATCGCGGTATTTGAAAAGAACGGATTTATCACAAAGCTTGACAGATACATATGGGAGCAGGCGTGCAAGGCGATACGGGGCTGGATCGACAGCGGAGTGCAGCCTGTGCCTATTTCCGTAAATATTTCAAGGGTACACCTGACGGACGAAAAATTTATAGACGACCTTGATGCCTTGGTGGAGAAGTACGATATCCCCAAAGACATGATCGAGACCGAGATCACAGAGTCCGTTGAAAACGCAGGGGACGGCGACGTTATCAAAAAGCTCAAGGAAAGAGGCTATATGCTTCTTATGGACGACTTCGGATCGGGTTATTCCTCTCTAAATATGCTGAAAAATACGCCCTTTGACGTTATCAAGATAGACAGGGATTTCTTCAGCGAGTTCATGCTTTCGGACAGAGGTAAGAAGATAATTTCCCACACTATTTCCATGTCCAAGGATATCGGTCTGGATATGGTAGCCGAGGGCGTGGAAACAAAGGAGCAGGCGGAATTTCTGCATAACTGCGGCTGCGACGTTGCGCAGGGATATTTTTACTCCAAGCCCGTAAGCCTGAACGATTTTGAACGTATCGCATACGATGACTTTATAGCGACGGATTGACAAATAAACGGAGGCAAATTTATTATGAAAAGCAAAATAATAGTTGCAGCGGTCATGTCTGCAATTATGTTGTGCTCATGCAGCGATAAAACAAGCGGCGAGACCGATTTTACGGAAAGCAGCGCTGCCTCGCGGACGGAAAGTACAACAGCTTCCAAAACTTGCTTCAATGGCAGAAGATTTCATCGTCAATTTTGATGAAATGGGCTTCTCAAAGCTTGATGTTGACTTCATGTTTGACGACGACGACCGTTTTTCAGAAATGTTTGATACACCCGAGGCGGGAGAGACAAAGCAGGGTCTTGAAGCTGTCAAAGAGGCAACCCTATTTATATAAGGGCAATTAGTACGATTATTTATTAAAGTGTGTACTTTGAAAATTAAAATAAATTAAAAACCCCTTACAAATGACGTATTTAAGCCATTTGTAAGGGGTGTGATATGGTGACACGTACGGGAATTGAAAATGGCGAGCGGCTTTTTCTAACTTTTTGCGATTTGCAGAAAGCCACGTAAAATAGCAGTTTGACGACAAATTGCAATAATTAAATTATACTGTTTTTACATAATTTTTCATAACTTTAGCGGACAAATAGCGGACAAATTTTGATATACCCCTGAAATAAAACAGGCAGAACTTCATTCTACATTCTGCCTGTTTTTAATTTCGTGAAATATTTGTAGGGCAACTCTTACC
>CAMWVO010000223.1 GCA_947177695.1 uncultured Clostridia bacterium | reverse complement strand
GTTTGTGAATATTGTGTTAATTTTGAATAAATTTTATAAAATAAATTATTGTCGGTGAGATTTTTATATATTTTTTGCACAAATAATTGCAGTAAATATTATAGAATAACAGCCGCCCGACACAGGACAGGCAGGATACGAAGCGTATCGCCGGGATCCGTCGGGCGGCAGGATATCTTACAGGAGCGACTTATACAGTTCGGTGATCTCCTCAACCGAGGTGTCTCTCGGATTTCCGGGACGGCAAGCGTCGTCGAATGCGGACTGCGCAAGGAACGGGATATCCTCGGTCTTTACGATGTCCTTCAGATCTGCGGGTATTCCAACGTCCTGCGAAAGCTGCTTAACAGCGTCGATAGCGGCTTTCCTGTATTCCTCCTGGGACATTTCGTCAACGCCCTTAACACCCATTGCGCGGGCGATCTCGCGGTACTTTTCGCCTGTTGCGGGAGCATTGTACTCCATTACCGTAGGCAGAATGATAGCGTTTGCAACGCCGTGGGGAGTATCATACAGTGCGCCCAGAGGGTGAGCCATGGAGTGAACTATTCCAAGTCCAACGTTGGAGAAGCCCATGCCGGCAACGTACTGACCCAGAGCCATGTCCGTCCTGCCCTCCTTGGTGTTTGCAACTGCGCCGCGGAGACTTCTTGCGATAATCTCGATAGCCTTGATGTGGAACATATCGGAAAGCTCCCACGCGCCCTTGGTTATGTAGCCCTCGATAGCGTGTGTAAGAGCGTCCATGCCTGTTGCGGCTGTAAGGCTCTTGGGCATTGTCTCCATCATTTCGGGGTCAACGAAAGCAACAACGGGAATGTCGTGGGGATCAACGCAAACCATTTTCCTGTTCTTTTCAGCGTCTGTGATAACGTAGTTGATAGTAACTTCTGCCGCTGTACCTGCTGTTGTGGGTACGGCAAAAATGGGTACGCACTTGTTCTTTGTATCGGCAACGCCCTCAAGGCTTCTTACGTCGGCAAATTCGGGGTTGTTTATGATGATGCCCACAGCCTTTGCGGTATCCATGGAGGAACCTCCGCCGATAGCGATGATATAGTCAGCTCCCGCAGCCTTGAAAGCGGCTACGCCCGCCTGAACGTTTTCAATGGTAGGATTGGGCTTGATCTCGGAGAAAATATCGTAAGCAAGACCCGCGCCGTCCAGAAGATCGGTGACCTTCTTTGTCACACCGAACTTGATAAGATCGGGGTCAGAGCAAACCAAAGCTTTTTTGAAGCCTCTGCCCGCAGCCTCGTCCTTGATGGCGGCGATAGCTCCCGCACCGTGGTAGGAAATTTCGTTGAGGATAAACCTGTTCATTTTCATCTGCTCCTTTTAAAATAGTATTGTTTGTCCGAAGCGTAATGTTATAAGAAAGCGCGGAATACGAATATATTCGCAGCCACGCTTTATGTTTATATTATACAATATTTTTGCCAAAAAGTCTATAAATTTATGCATTCTAAGGTGCAGAATAATACCCCAAATTTTTGTGTAGTTTTCACAAAACGTCATACCGCAAAAAGTCGGTTTCCGACGTATTTACCAACCTAAAAGCTGAGAAATAAAGGGTATCAGCTTGTCTGCCATTTTCTGGTGAGTTACCGCGCTGGGGTGGTAGCCCGCTCCGAAGCCGTCGTTAACGCCGTCGCGGTAGTCAAATTCAAAGGTGGTGATGCGGTAATCTCCCGTATTTGCCGAGTACAGCGCCACTTGTTCCTTTATTTCGGGGAGCAGCTTGCTTCCCATTACGCCGAGGGAGCAGATTATGTAGGCGTTGGGATTGGCTTCCCGCACCTGTTTTATGAAGTCGTAGTAAGCTGCGCCGAACAGATCGACGCGTTCCTGAATGCCTCTTGTCCATGTGTTGTCGTTGGTGCCGAGATTTATCACCACAAGGTCGGGCTGCCATTGGGAGAAGTCCCACATATCGTTGTAAAGATCGTTGGGGGCGGTCTTGCCGTAGGTGGGCGGCATAAGGAAGCTCTGGTTCGGCTTGGAGGACTCGGTATAAGACGAGTAAACTCCGATACCGCTCCATGAGATCACGTTGTAGTCTGCCTTGAAGTGCTTTCCAACAATGGCGGCGTATGTTTTCTCGCCGTTTTCGTTGGTGGTGGCAAAGGCTTCGTGCTGATCTGCCGCGTCCACGCCGTAGCCGCAGGTAATGCTGTCGCCGATAAATTCGATTTTGTGTTTTCTTGCGGGAGTGGGGATTATCCCGTACTCGGAGTTCACGTTAATGCTTTTCACGCCCACGTTGGAGTACGCCGCCTCGGACAGCTTCACAACGGAAATGATACAGTTCTGCGGCTCGTCGCTTTCAAAGAGGGTAAAGGTTTCCTCCGCGTTCTGAAGCATGGTGTCCTTAATATATTCGCCGTTGACGTAGAACGCAACCCGCGCTTTGGAGGTCTTGCAGTTGCTTGTGAGGGTAACGTCAGCTTTAGTGCCCCTGAAAGCAAATTCCACTCCCGAACAGGTGTGGGAAAGGATACGCGCGCCGTCTTTCATAAAAGTCCTGCCCAAAGGCTTGACGAAAGTGTCCTCCGCAGGATAGCTCATTTCGTAAAGAGCCGCCTGAACCGGCTGAGTCTCCGTGACCGTTGCTTCCGTAACGGGAAGCGTTTCCGTAACTATTTCCGTTTGTATTTCCGTATCGGTCGTGGTTTCCGTAGTGGTTTCCGTTTGCTTTTCAGTTTCCGTATGCAATTCCGCGGAGGTCTCCGTTTCGGTCTCTGTTTCCGTTTCTGTTTCTGTTTTGGAAGTTTCCTCCGTTTCGGTTATTTCCGTGGAAATTACCGTTGCTTCCGTAATCTCGGCGGGCGTTTCCGCAGCGGTCTCTGATGCCGGCTCGATGTCGCGGATATAGAACGGTTCCGAAGCTTCTATGTAGTATATCTGTTCGGGAACAGCCTCGTCTATTTTCTGACAGGACGCAAAAAGCGCCGCGGACGCTGCAAGCAGCGCCGCCGCAGTAACTGAACAAGCGGTTTTTCCGATACGCATTTTACGACCCTCCCGTCATACTAATCACCATTTAAAAAGTGTATAAAAAATCAAGTCAAAATCTTGCGTATATGGATTTTGACGCAGATTTTTTATCTACACTTTTAATGGTGATTAGGATCAGATGTGAAAATTTCAGAGAAAAGAGATTTATTCGGCGGACTGCTCGGAAACGCTTTCAGCGGAGCTTTCCGAAGCAGGCTCCGACTGTACGTCCATGGCAACGGTTATGTAGCTGAGAAGACGTGTGTACGCCATCTGGGACAGGTGCATACCGTCTCCGCTGTCGCATTCGGGAAGCAGATAGCCCTCCTCGTCGGAAAGAATGTCCTGAATATCCAGATAGTAGATCTCCTCGCCCTCGATCGCTTCGCACATTTCCTTTGCCGCCGCGTTATAGTCACGGATACGCTCGTTTGCGTTCCATTCGTGGTAGTCGGATGTAGGGCTCATGCTGAGTATCACGACCTTGCTTTCGGGGGATATTGACAGCATATCTTCGGCAATGGCTTTCAGATTGTTTGCGTAAACGTCCCTTTCGGTCATGTTGATGTCGTTTATGCCCATCCAGAGGAAGAACACCTTGGGTTTGTAGTGTTCTGCCGCCTCGCGCAGGGTGAACTCGTTGTTCTCCATTTTAAAGGTATAGTCGTAGATATTGCGCGCTGCTGCTCCGCCGGTGGCGGCGACCTGTTTTGTGGTGAGCAGGTCGTTATACACATAAAGAGCGCGGCAGACCGAGTCGCCCACGAAAATGGTGTCCTCCATGAACTCCTTGTTCCAGTCAAGACTTGTCCATTCAAGCTTCGGGACGATAACTCTGGGAGCGGGTTCGGTCTCGGCAGTCTCGGCTTCGGTTTCCGTCACAGTCTCGGTCTCGGATTCGCTGACTGTAGCCATGGCGGGAACGGCTTCCGAGGTAGTCATAGCCGTCGGGGGAGCGAGGGTTTCGGTAACGGTTGTCTCCTCGACCTTATGACAGCCCGAAAAATAAGCCGCCGATAAAACTGCGGCAGCAAAAGCGACACACTTGGAGCATTTTGCGTTCATAAGCTGTAAACTTCCTTTCAGATACGGGATTTTATTATGTTATAGGCTTATTCGCCTCGTGTATATTCTGGATGGAGATATTGCTTTCGGATATGCCGAAAGGCTTTTCAAAGATACAAATAAATTTTATCACAAATCCGCGCTGTTGTCAATAACACATTGCGCGGTAAAACCTGTTTTTCTTTCACGGTTCGACAGGTTTCGGACGCGGGCGTCAATATTTTTGGGCAAAAAATATTGACAAATCAGAAAAAAGGTGATATAATTTTATACCAAAAGATTTATTTTTTCTAAATCTTCATACGCTTCATTTAAATATACTATACCATTTT
>CAMWVO010000222.1 GCA_947177695.1 uncultured Clostridia bacterium | reverse complement strand
ATATTGACATAATGCTTGCGAAAATAAGCGGTATCTTCAAGCGGCGGTACGCTGTTGACGAAATTATTGACGGTGATATCCGCATAAACAAGGTAAGCCGAACGGTTTGCAAAAAAGGTGTACAGCTTGAAATGACGGCAAAGGAATTCGACCTGCTTTTGCTTTTGGCGGAAAACAAGGGCAGGGCTTTGAGCAAGGAATATATTTTCAATCAGATATGGGGCAGCGACAGTTTTTCGGAACAGCAGACCCTGACCGTACACATAAAATGGCTTCGTCAAAAAATCGAGGACGACCCGAAAAATCCGAAAAAAATACTGACCGTGTGGGGAGTAGGCTACAAATATGAAAGCGTTCAATAAAATTTTTGCGGCGGTAATTGCAGTGCTGGCGATACTGTTTGCCGCGGCGAATATTATTCTGACCGCGGACGTTTCCGAAAGCGGCAGACCATACCGTGTGGAAATAAGCCGTCTTGCCCGCCAAATCGAAGCGAACGGTCACGCTGATATTTCCAACTGCGAATATGTGACCGGTATTGAAAAGTACGGCGAAGATTTTTTTGATACAGACAGCGACTATGCCGTCCGCGAAATAAACGGGGAGCTTTACCGATTTGATTACAAAACCGACGGCGGCGACAGGACGCGGCTTATCGTTACCGTAAATGTAATTCTCGGCGTTATGGCAGTCCTGATAATTTCCGTTATGCTGTACGTAAAATTCAGTATACTTGCACCATTTGAGCGGCTGACGGACATTCCCTACGAATTGTCAAAGGGAAATCTTACCGCGCCCGTTAAGGAAACTAAAAATCGTTTTTTCGGGAAATTCATCTGGGGCGTTGATATGCTCCGTGAAAATATTGAACAGCAGAAAAAGCGTGAGCTTGATTTGCAGAGGGACAAAAAAATGCTGTTATTATCTCTGTCCCACGACATAAAAACGCCGCTGTCGGCGATAAAGCTGTACTCAAAGGCTTTGTCAAAGGGACTGTACAAAAGCCGCGAAAAACAGCTTGAAATTGCGGAAAGCATTAACGCAAAAGCCGACGAGATAGAGTGTTATGTTTCGCAGATAGTTACCGCGTCAAGGGAGGACTTTTTGAGTTTTGAGGTGAATATGGAGGAGTTTTATCTTTCGGAGCTTGTGACAAAAATAAAGGGTTACTACACAGAAAAGCTGTCTCTTATCGGGACGGAATTTTCGGTATACGATTATTCCGACTGCCTTTTGAACGGCGATTTTGACCGCAGTATTGAGGTCTTGCAGAACGTTATGGAAAACGCCGTAAAGTACGGCGACGGAAAGAGTATAGCGTTAAACTTTTCCGAGGAGGACGGCTGTATTCTTATAACCGTCCGCAACAGCGGATGCACCCTTGCGGACACGGACTTACCCCATGTTTTTGAAAGCTTCTGGCGGGGTGCGAACGCCGAAAGCATTACGGGCAGCGGCTTGGGACTTTACATCAGCCGCTGTCTTATGCGGAAAATGAACGGAGAAATTTTTGCGGAGATCAAGAACGGGATCATGTGCGTTACAGCAGTATTTACAAAGGTATAAAAAAGCAGGCTCCTGTCAATGACATAAGCCTGCTTTTATGATTCGCTGTTTGTCCTTATAAATGATATTTCCGAAAAACTTTTATATTGCTACCTAAAGGCTGAGCCTTTACCCCTGCCGCCGTCTAAAGCGATGATGGCAAATTTTGTTTCCGAGGCAGGAAATGGTTTTGATATAAAAACAGCACGAATGGACGGGAGCATTTTTCCGCAGCTCCGACGCGGAAGAATTTAAGGTCATCTCAATATATCGTCGAGAGTTTTGAAAAGATTTTTAACGTTGATGGGCTTTGCAATATGAGCGTTCATTCCGCTTTCCAGAGCCTCGCGCTTGTCCTCCTCAAATGCGTTTGCAGTCATGGCGATTATGGGTATCGACGCAAGCTTCTTATTTTTCAGCTTTCTTATTGACTTAGCCGCATCGTATCCGTTCATCACGGGCATCTGCACGTCCATAAGTACAAGGCGGTAATATCCCGGTTCGGAGTTTTTCAGCATATCCACCGCGATCTGTCCGTTTTCAGCCACATCTACGCTGAAGCCCTCCCCGCTCAGAATTTCAACGGCAATTTCCTGATTAAGCTCGTTGTCCTCCGCAAGCAGGATACGTCCTGTACGGTCAACAGGCTCGGCGTCCTCAGGCTCGTTCTCCGCTTCCTTTTTGTTCACTATCGAACTGAGACAGCTTCTCAGCTCCGACATAAACAGCGGCTTGCTGCAAAACGCCGTAACTCCCGCTTCCTTAGCTTCTTCCTCTATGTCTGACCAGTCGTAAGCCGTCAGCACGATCACGGGCGTGTCGGGTCCCGTTTCCCTGCGGATACGTCTGACTACCTCAACGCCGTTGATATCGGGGAGCATCCAGTCCACAATATAAACGTCGTAATTATTGCTGCGCGAAAGAGCCTGATGCGTGCGAAGAACAGCTTCCTTTCCGGACATTGTCCATTCAGCGCTCATGCCGATCTGCTGGAGCATATAGGAAACGCTGTCGCAGATATTGAAGTCGTCGTCCACAACAAGGGCGCGGCAGTTTTCAAATTCGGGAAGAACTGCCGGCTCCTTCAGATCGGAATTAAGCTTGAACGTAAATGTGACCCTGCATTCCGTTCCCACGTCCTGCTCGCTTTTCACCTCAATACGTCCGTTCATCATATCCACAATATTTTTTGTAATAGCCATTCCGAGACCTGTGCCCTGAATACCGCTTATAGTGGAATTTCTCTCTCTTTCAAATGGCTCGAAAATATGGGCAAGGAAATCCTCGCTCATGCCTATTCCCGTATCCTTTATAAGAAACTCGTAATTGGCGTACCCATCGGGAGCTCCCGGCATTTCGGTTATTCTCAGGGTGATCTTTCCGCCGGGACCGGTATACTTTACAGCATTGCTCAGAAGATTGAGCAGCACCTGATTAAGACGCAGCTTATCGCACAGTATCTCCTCGTCAATAACATCGACGGTATCTATAAGCAGCTCAATCTGCTTTGAGTGAACATCTCCCTGAATTATATTATGAAGCCCGTGAAGTATATCGGGCAGGCTGCACGGCTTTTCCTCAATATGTATTTTTCCGCTCTCGATGCGGCTCATGTCAAGCACATCGTTGATAAGGCTAAGCAGATGATTTCCCGACGTCATGATCTTTTTAAGGTATTCCTCCACCTGCTCCCTGTTGTCAGTATGGTTCAGAGCAAGCGATGTAAAGCCTACGATCGCGTTCATGGGGGTGCGTATATCGTGGGACATATTTGAAAGGAAAACGCTTTTTGCCTTGCTCGCCCTGTTAGCCTGCAAAAGCGCGCTTTCAAGCAGGCTGTTTTTCTCCATTTCGTTGCGCATTTCCTCGTCCACGCTGCGGAATCCGAGAACCGCAAAACGCTGCTCCTCCCAGTTGCCCGTGCGAACGGCTTTCATCTGGAAGTACCTCATCACACCTCCGCACATGGTCCTGTAATTAACATTGATGAACGGCTTTTCGTTGAGCTCTTGCAGCAGCCGCCCGCAGGAACACATTTCGCTCATCATTTTTCTGTCGTCCTCATACACGCAGGTGTTTATGTATTTCGCCATTTCCCTGTCAAGCATAAGCTGCTTAACGTCGAAAATTGACTTCAGAACATCTTTTTTGCAATTGGTAACGCGCAGGGAATTACCCATACCCGTATCCAGATCGTAAAAGCACACAAGGTTATAGTCAATGCTGAGAGCGTGTATAAGCTCGGTCTGACGCTTCTCGTTCTTGATCTCCTGAATTTTCTGGTCGGTGCAGTCCAGAAGGAACCGCTGATAGAACAGCTCTCCGTTCTCCTCAAGCAGCTTTATATCGCCCATGACATGGAGTATCTTGCCGTCCTTATGCTTTACTCTGTACTCGATATTCACGCGGTCTCCCGGCTGGCTAAGCTTTTTGATATGCTCGCTGAGAATGTCGCGGTCTTCCTCCATAACCGAATGGGAAACCATATCAAAACCGTCGTCCATAAGCTCTTCGACGGTCTTGTAGCCCAGTATTTTAAGCGCGGCGTCGTTTATTCTGAGAATGCGTGAGCCGTCCAGCGAATGGCACAGCACGCCGCAGTCGATGGAGGTAAAAATTTTTTCCAGAGAACGGTTCTTTCTGATTATTTCCTCCTCGAAAGCGCGTTCCCTCGTAATGTCTATCGCGACCCCGACCGTACCCATTACCTTTCCGTCGAAATCGTAGAGAGGCGATTTGTATGTAGTAAGCGTTCTTGTCCCGTCGCCTGTTTTGATGATCTCCTCGGACACACGGGTCTCGCCAGAACACATTAACTAACGATCGGATTCTATGCAGGCTGGTTAGAC
>CAMWVO010000221.1 GCA_947177695.1 uncultured Clostridia bacterium | reverse complement strand
GCGCTCGCCCTCCATAAGTTTGGAAACGGGAATACCCGTCCACCTGCCTACAATAGGGGCTATTTCCTCTTCCGTAACCTTGTCGCGGAGCAGACCGTCCGCCTTTTCCTTTTGCTTTTCGGCAGCGTCCTCCGCTTCTTCAAGCTCTTTCTTCAGGGCGGGAAGCTTGCCATATTTCAGCTCGGCAGCCTTGTTCAGATCGTAATTTCTCTCTGCGGCGGAAATATCCGCGTTGGTCTGCTCGATGTCCTCACGCAGCTTCTGCAGGCGGGTTATGGATGTCTTTTCGTTTTCCCACCGCGCTTTCATCTCACTGAACTCAGCGCGCATTTCCGAAAGCTCCCGCTGTATTTCCGCAAGCTCCTCTGCGGCAAGCTTGCCCTCCTCCTTTTTGAGAGCGGTCTCGGCAATCTCCTGCTGCATTATTTTGCGGGACAGATCGTCCATTTCCGCAGGCATGGAGTCCATTTCCGTGCGGATAAGGGCGCAGGCTTCGTCCACAAGGTCGATAGCCTTGTCGGGCAGAAAACGGTCGGAAATATATCTGTTGGACAGCACCGCCGCCGTGATAAGCGCGGAGTCCTGTATCTTCACGCCGTGGAAAACCTCGTAACGCTCTTTAAGTCCGCGGAGGATAGAAATAGTGTCCTCCACCGTAGGCTCGTCCGCCATAACGGGCTGGAAACGCCGCTCCAAAGCAGGGTCTTTCTCGATATATTTTCTGTACTCGTTGAGTGTGGTCGCGCCGATACAGTGCAGTTCGCCCCGTGCAAGCATAGGTTTCAAGAGGTTGCCAGCGTCCATTGCGCCGTCGGTCTTGCCCGCGCCCACAATGGTGTGAAGCTCGTCTATGAAAAGAATGATGCGTCCGTCCGACTTTTTTACCTCGTTCAGGACAGCTTTGAGACGTTCCTCAAACTCGCCGCGGAACTTCGCGCCTGAAATCAGACTGCCCATGTCAAGGCTGAAAAGCTTTCTGTCCTTGAGGTTGTCGGGAACGTCCCCACGCACGATACGCAGGGCAAGTCCCTCAACGATGGCAGTTTTACCCACGCCCGGTTCGCCGATGATAACGGGATTGTTTTTGGTTTTGCGGGACAGTATCCGCACCACGTTTCTTATCTCCGAGTCACGTCCGATAACGGGGTCAAGCTTGTTCTGACGGGCAAGCTCAACCAAGTCCTGACCGTACTTTTTCAGCACGTCGTAGGTGTCCTCGGGAGTATCGCTTGTGACGCGCTGGTTGCCGCGCACGTCCTTTAAAACGTCAAGGAACTTGTCCTTGTTAACGTCAAAGGCTTTGAACATCGCCTTAATCTTGTTGTTTGCGGTGTCGAAAAGCGCAAGCATGATATGCTCAACGGACACAAAATCGTCATGCATATTTTTTGCAGCGTCCTCGGCTTGGTTCAGACACCTGTCAACGTCCTGTGAGATGTAGACGGTGTTTGCCTCTCTGCCGCTTCCCGTGACCTTGGGTATCTCCCCGATAAGCTTGGAAAGATAGTTCAGCACTTGGTCGGAGTCCGCGCCCATTCTTGTCATAAGCTGAGGTATCAAGCCGTTTTCCTGAGACATCAGCGCGTGAAGCAGATGCTCCTGCTCAACGTTCATATTCTGATAGTCGATCGCGGTGCTTTGCGCTTCGTTAATGGCTTCGATGGACTTCTTGGTAAATTTCTGAGGATTCATATCTATACACCCTTTCTGTAAAAGCGTTTGCGGTATTGAAAATTCGGCTTGTAAACTAAAGGTACATTCCGATCGTTCGTGAATGGACGGTATATTTTAACACAGCAAATGTGCTAAAAACATATTTAAAATTTCGTTTATCTTTGCTAACCGAATAAATTTGGTCGATATACAAAAAATGTGAAAACTTTTTTATGCAGTATCAACTAAAAAATGTTGAATTATGTCGAATTATGTGGTTTTATGTCAAATTTATTTGCTTGCCAAAATAAGGAAAATTTATTATAATCTGTGTATCGGCTTAAAAAAAGATAAATGCCGAAAATTGCACAAAAGAACAGGAGATTTTAAAATGAAAGTAATCACAAAAGTAGAAACTGCACGGGGCAGAGCGGCATACGTTCTGTTCAGCGAAACCACCGACAGCGGGGAAAAATACGGCATAACGGTAAGGTCGGAGCTTTTTAAGGCTCCGGAGGAAGCTACGGTAAGAGATATAACCTCCGAACGCGAGTTTGCCGAAAAGCTTCTGTTTGTTCTGGCGGATAATCTGGTTCTGCCCTCCACGGCAGACGAGGTAATCGAAGAATACGTTGCTGCGGCGTTTACGGTTTAAAATTTAATATTTGGTTTTGGTAAAAATTGATGACCGGGAATTTCGGAAAGGCTGATCCTTTATCTTGCCGCCGTTTATAGTTATGACAGCATAATTTTGTTTCCGAGACAGCAGAAAGCTTCTGTACTATCATTGCAGGAATACCTGAATTTTCGGTTATCAATTTTGCTTTTTACCCCTTGACAAAACGGACAAAATGCTGTATAATAAGGTACTACCCAAAGAAAAGGACGCTTGATATGGATAAAACTTCTTTCAAAACCATCGCCGAAAACCGCAAGGCAAGGCATGAATATTTTATTCTTGACAGCTTTGAGGCAGGTATCGAGCTGGTCGGCACAGAGGTGAAGTCCATACGCCGCGGAGGGGTCAATCTCAAGGACAGCTGGTGTTCCGTTGACGACGGCGAGCTTTGGATCAAGGGTATGCATATTTCTCCCTACGACCACGGGAACATCTTCAACCGTGATCCCATGCGCGTCCGCAGACTGCTTATGCACAGGAAGCAGATAATGCAGCTTCTCGGCAAGGTCAAGCAGGAGGGACTGACGCTTATTCCGATCTCGGTGTACTTCAAGGGTTCAAGAGTAAAGGTACAGGTAGGTCTCTGTAAGGGTAAAAAGCTTCACGACAAGCGCGATGACATGGCTGCAAGGGCGGCTCAAAGGGACATTGAACGCGCCGTAAAGGAGCGTAATCATTGACCGCGAAAATTTAACATGGGGATGTAAAGGTTTCGACGGGGATTTTGAAACATGATAAGCGAGCAGAGGATTGCGCCATCTCTTTAAAAGGCGCCGTTTTAAAATTAGACGACAACAATAATTTTGAATTAGCAGCTGCTTAATTGCTGCTCGTCTGACCGCTGAGTACCGCGGCGGCGGATCAGGCGTCGATTAGCGGTGAACGCATTGGAGAAGTGCCTGCGTCTCCAATGTGTATTGCAGGCTACTGAGTATTACCGGCTGTTTGTTTCCGATAATGCAAGGGAATGTTAATAACAAACTACGCTCGTAGAAAGTTGTGCGGATAGGTTTTCGGACACGGGTTCGATTCCCGTCATCTCCACCAGCCAAACCCACATACAAATTTGTGGTGCCGCAGACGTTATGCCTGCGGCTTTTTTCTGTCCTTGATTATAGTATAACTGTATGTCATGTATATTTTATGATATTTATATGTATATAATGTAAAAATTAGCACTCTTGATTTAAGAGTGCTAATTTTTATTTTATTTTGAGTTCTTCGCAATCTAAGACAAGTATACGGTATGGTTGTCCGCCGATTCTACGTTCATAGTCATAGCGTTCAACATTTGTTTTTTGACTTGTACTATGTGATTCAACAATTTCATTTGCTTTAAGAATGTCACGAAGAAACACCCTTTTGCTGAGTTTTATGTGTTCACCACGATTTTTAAGATATCTCTTAAATTTTTTGTAAAAATCTTTATCTCGTGAATTATCAAGATAAATTTCTTTCTCCTTGTAGTCTATCCAGCCGGTTTCTGAATCAGTTCCCAATTTAATATCAATGATAGCATTATTATCTATTTCAGACTTTAAAAACGCTGAAAATTCGGAAAGAACTGTTTCATCATCTATGTTTCTATCCGGAGGAACACTGCACATTTTTATTGCAATATCCTTAAATTCCTGAAAATACTTGTCAAAGCTCTCGGATTTTTCGGGCAAGCATTTATCAATGTAATTTTTAAAGCTAATCATAGAGGCAAGTAAAAACGACCAGCGTTTGACTTGCGTAGAGAAAGTTTTATTGCTTTTTAGAATCTTCTCAGCTTCTTTGTACAGATTGTCAAATAATTTAGGCCTGTAACTTTTGATTTTTAAGTATTCATTAAGCAGTATTTCACAGTATCTCTCTTGCATTTTATCTAAGAGTATTCCGAAGTATTTATTGCGGTCTACAATTTTTCCATATGAATCATATTGTATGGATAACTTATACTTTTGCACAAATTGTTTCCATTCTGGCAAGTAATAACGACCATCATATTTTTGGCAATTATCAAAAATATCTGCAAAGTCGCTATAATGCAATTTTGATATTAATTTTTCTACCTCCTTTATATAGTCTTTATT
>CAMWVO010000220.1 GCA_947177695.1 uncultured Clostridia bacterium | reverse complement strand
GTTCGGTATCATATCGGAGTGTCCGAATAGGCTGTCAATAAAATTCTGAAAATGAATATATCCGACTTGAAGCCACGCTATAATATCTCCAGCCCTGCCGTTTACGCCGATTTCTTCTCGGAGAGCCTTTTCCCTGAAATGTTCAAACAGCTTTTTTAATTCGGACGGCAGGCTCGGAATATTCGGGATAAGCCACTCTATGTATTTTTTCATAATTCCGCTGTAAATTCCTGCCGCCGCATATCTCTGTGCAGAGTTCAGCGCCTCTGTAACGGGAATGTCATTCCTGTCGATTTCTATAAGAAACGTCCTTGCGCTTCCAGATTCGCCTATGTCGGGAAAGTCCTCGCCCGTAACAATAACATTGCCCCTCGGCGCATTTCCTTTTATGATTGTCATATCGGAACGCAGTCTGCTCCTGCCGCAGCGGTCGCCGTAACCTCTTGCTATAGACTGCATTTTCTGCATCATAGCAGTTTTGTCAGCGGCGGAGAAAACAGGGTGAAAATCGTCAATTACTGTCAGCACGTCCTTTAAGATAAAGCATTTTTTCTCTAAGGCATTGCTTGTGTCCTTAAAGTTCATTGGCAGCTTTGACGAGGTAAAGTCTCCGAAAAAAGATAAGATTAACGCCGCAAGGGTACTTTTGCGGGACTGCGTTTTTCCTAAAAGATACATTACAAAAGCGGGTTCGCAGTCTGCCTGTCTGAAAAATTCATTCAACGGCGATAGAAACGCCAATGCAATAAGCGGCAAAATAATTTTTGTGGAAGCTACATCAAAAATTGCTTTGACTGCATTTTCTATATCACCCAAATCAAAATACTGCTCGGATAATCTATAACCGCCAAGTCCGCTTTCAAGCTCCACGGCAATAGGCCTACTCCCGACAGACCCTCCGTTATATGCAAAAGCATGCTCGTTCTGTACCGTGCACCAACCCGTATTTGTGTAAATGTATTTTTTCGGCAAGTCCGCCGCAAGCTCAAACATTGTTGCCCGCAAATATTCTTTATTCGTATTCAGCGGCGGGTAGATGTGGCAGAGAAGTCCCCACCTTGACCAGACCCATTCCATATTGTTAAGCTCAGCTATTGAAATTGTTACTTCGTCAAGCTTGGTAACTTCTCCGCTTCTGCAAACATATACGACTACCTCCGCAAATCGGTGTACCGAACAGCTGTCAGATTTTTCAACGTCAGCATAGGGGACGACAAGAAAATTGGACATTTTTATTGTCCGAGTACCGTTCCTGCGGCATATTGCGTCCCCCTCACGGCACAGTCCCGCTTTTTCAAGCAGGCTGTCAAGTTCATTGCGATAGTCCATGTTATTCCCCTCCGCAGCTGTTCAGCCACCGCTCAAACGCAGGCTTCGGTATGGTGATACGTCTGCCGACCTTGATAACGGGAAAACCCTCGGTTCTCACAAGCTCATAGGCTTTTACCCTGCTTATGCCCATAATTTTCTCAATGTCACTTACGTTTAAAATAAGGGGCATTTCGTCCAATGTGGTTATTTTGTTGTTCTTGTTCATTCTACACACTCCTATTTGGAAATATTTAGTCATAACGACTATAATAAAATTATAACAAACCTCTTGACAAATTGCAATAGTGTGATATAATATTATTAGTGGATATAGTTAATAATAGATATATAAATCCATACTATAGAAATACAGGGAGGTCGAATTTTGTGATAAACAGTATTACCACGGTATATTTTACCGATGAGAGCGAGTACATTTCAAGCGGTGGTCCGCTTTTGAAATACAGCGAACAGGCAAATATGATAAAGCAGTCTATGGTGTCCGATAACAAGATCATTGCCGACAGCTTCAAGGACAGTGCGCCTGTACCGTTCGGAAGTCTTATAAATTTCTTTGTTACTGCCGACTGGCATACTATATATAATGAGTGCATGATTTTGTTGGACGAATACAAAATTTTATCGGAGGGCTTGACAGAAAGGAGCGTACCGATATATAACGGTTTCAAGGCATTTATGGACGAAAGCGACATTTTTCCGTACTTTAAGGCGGTTTTTTTAATAAACAATATTTATGATGAACTCGCCAAATTTTCCGATGAAATGGCTGAATTGTTTATGCAGTGTACAATTTCAAAGTATTTCGACAGCCTTTATGAGTACGCTAATGTATCGGATTTTTTCGTATCTGTCGGTCTTGCAAATACGTCCGATAAATTGGGAACTCCAAAGGAAATTATAAAAACGGCAATTCAGCTTATAGACGAGCCGTACAACTGCATTACGCTGCTGCTTATGAGCAATGCCGAGATATGCGGATATTATGACAGCGGACTGATCGCAGTGATGTACTATATAATAAAGCGGCTTGCGGCAGATTTGCGGGAATTGTCGGTGTGCGCCGAAAATATAAAAAAATCCGCTTCCAAAATAATAGAAGCGGATAAAAAAATAAGCACAAAATCGGCGGAGATTTTGTCGATAAACAAGTTTATTCCAAAGGTCGATTACAGCGGCATTACGCAAATTTCTGAGGAATATTTTGAAGCCTACAGCAAGTCCTCCGCAAAGATTTCAATGGAAGAAAAGCTGAAATACAAGCAGATACAAAAAATAAAGGCGGTACGGTTCAACAGCCTGTACGCCGCTGTATGCTATGAGATAAATCACATTTATTTTATCGGCAGCCACTTGTCAAAATGCGAAGCCTGCGGAAAGTATTTTTCTTCAAAGACAACAAGAGCAAGGTACTGCGCCGACTGTGTAAAATCGGAAGAATACGCAAAACAATATGTCCATATTGACGAGTACAAAAAGCTGTACCTGAAAAATAACAAGGCGTACAACGCCCGCTACAACCGTGATCTGAGCATTGGGGACGAATATCACAAGTGGCAGGAAAATGCAAAAAGACTGCTTAAAGAAGCGCAGGACGGCGGCTACACTCTTGAAGAATTTTCAAGAATGATAGCATTGCCGCCATCGGAGAAAAAAGCGGGACGTTACCCCAAATAACGTTAATTACGGGACAGTCGGAACGGCTTATTTACGTTGTTTATAGGCATTTGTACCGAATGTACCGTAAAATATAAATAACAAGGAGTTGGTATTATTGCCAAAGAAAGGAAACGGTATTTACCAGCGCAGGGACGGCAGATATGAAGCCATACATTATTATGGCATAAACCCTGCAACGGGTCGCCCGAAAAAGCTGACCCGATACGGTAAAACCGCAAAGGAAGCAAAAGAGAAGCTCCGTCTCGCCGTGGCAGAGCTTACAACAGGCACAATGCTTGACAATACTAACATGACATTGGAGCAATGGCTGAACAAGTGGCTTGAAGTTTACAGCAAGCCGAACACAAAGCAGTCCACATTCATTTCATATGAGGGCTACGTTCGGGGACACATTATCCCGAGCATAGGCAAGCTGAAATTATCACAGCTTAACGCCGAGATTTTGCAGGACTTTTTCAACCGTCAGTATGAAAGCGGCAGGGTGGACGGCAAGGGCGGCGTAAGTGAAAAAACTCTCCGAAATATGCGGAATATGTTCCACTACGCACTACAGCAAGCCTGCGACAATAATCTTATTCAGAAAATTTATATCGAACAGGTAAAGCTGCCAAAAGTTCCGCAAAAGGAAATGCGTGTGCTGGACGATTACGAACAGTTTCAGCTTTGCACCGAACTGAACAAGACCGAGGAAAGGTTTGGTATCGGCGTGTACATAGCCCTGCACACGGGTATGCGGATAGGGGAAATATGCGGACTTCATTGGGACGATATTGACTTGTCCTCCGATGTGGGGACTGTGAGAGTACGCCGCACATTGGGGCGGCTTATGAAGTACCCCGACAGGGACGGAAAACAAAAAGAGAGCGAAGCCTCAACAGAAATCGTTGAAACTCCGCCCAAAAGTCAGAAGTCGGTGAGGGACATTCCCATTGATGAGAGCGTATGCAAAACCCTGCGGGCATACCGCAGCAAGATTTTTGCGGAGCGGTCGGCTTGCAAAGAGATCTACGACAAGACGGGATATGTTATCTGCACCGAGATAGGCACACACATTGAACCAAGCACTCTTTCAGACACATACAAGCGCATATTAGCGGATGCAGGAATAAAGAAAGCAAACTTTCATTCTCTCCGACACACCTTTGCCACGAATGCCATAAAGCTGGGCATAGACCCCAAAACAGTCAGCGAGCTTTTAGGTCACGCAGACGTAAGCGTAACGCTCAATCGTTATGCACATTCATTTGACGAGCAGAAGCGGCAGGCTATGAAAAAAATTGCCGCACATCTCGGTGCATGATCTTGTACCGTAATTTGTACCGAATATCCGACTTTGTACCGATTTTTTCTTCGGTTATCTTATTTCTTTTGAAAATTCTTTTGATGTGCTTTATGGCACAATTCAAATT
>CAMWVO010000219.1 GCA_947177695.1 uncultured Clostridia bacterium | reverse complement strand
GTTTTTTTTATAAATATGAATAAAAATACTTGCGAAAATTGTCGGAATATGATACAATTATTACATAATTCAATATTTTGTGCCGCGCGGCATACTTTAACCGAAAGGAAGTCTCCCATATGCTTGAAAACGCGCTTTCAAACAAAAACAAATCCTTTGACTATAAGGATCTGACCAAGGAACTTGAAAAAAATCTTTCCTCGCTTCAGCAGAAAATACGCGCAGAGAAGCTTCCCGTTATCATTTTGCTTGAGGGCTGGGGAGCGTCGGGAAAGGGCACGCTTATTTCCGACATGATAAAAATGCTTGACCCGCGCTTTTTTAAAGTACATTCCACAATGCCCGCCACCGAGTCGGAGCGCCGCTATCCCATGATGAAGCGGTACTGGGAGAATATCCCCGAATACGGCGCCATATCCGTCCTTGACCGAAGCTGGTATCAGGAGCTTGCCATTGCCAAAATGGAAGAGGGAATAACCGACGAGGAGTACGCAAATCGTATCGGTTCGGTAAACACCTTTGAGCGTCAGCTTTCGGACGACGGCTACCTTGTCATAAAATTTTTCCTGCACATTTCCCGCAAAGAGCAGAAAAAGCGTTTTCTTAAGCTTAAAGAGGACAGCGCGACCAAGTGGCGCGTTACCGAGCTGGACAAAAAGCGCCACAAGAATTACGACGCGTACTACCGTCAGTTCGACGATATGCTTGCAAAGACCAACACACCCCATTGTCCCTGGCGGATAATTGATACCACAGACCGCGGCTTTACCCGCTTTCAGGTGTTCAACATTCTTGTGAGCCAGATAGCAAACGCCGTGAACTCGGATAACTCCGAGCCGAGGGTGATCGAGGAGACCGCCCATCATTTTGAGCTTTCTCCCTGTCCAAAGCTTGCGGACGTTAAACTTGACAACAAGGTCTTGCAGCCCTCCAAGTACTATGACGAGTTGAAAAAGAACCAGAAAGAGCTTGCAAGGCTTCACGGAAAGATATACAAAAAGAAGATACCCGTTATCCTCCTTTTCGAGGGCTGGGACGCCGCGGGAAAGGGCGGAGCGATAAAGCGTGTCTCCTATGCGCTTGACCCGCGTGGATACGAGGCTGTGCCTATTGCCGCTCCCGACAAGCGTGAACTTAACCATCATTACTTATGGAGATTCTGGAACAACCTCCCCAAAAGCGGACATATAACCATCTTCGACCGTTCATGGTACGGCAGGGTAATGGTGGAGCGTCTGGAGGGCTTTACGTCTCCCGAACGCTGCGCAATGGCGTACCGCGAAATAAACGAGTTCGAGGAGGAGCTTGTTCGCGAGGGCGCGATAGTACTTAAATTCTGGATGCAGATCGACAAGGACGAGCAGCTGCGCCGCTTTACCGACCGTCAGAACACTCCCGAAAAGCAGTGGAAGATCACCGACGAGGACTGGCGCAACCGCGAAAAGTGGGACGAATACGAGACCGCTGTCGATGAAATGCTCATGAAGACCTCCACGAAGAATGCGCCGTGGAACATAATCGAAGCCAACAATAAGCTTTACGCAAGAATAAAGGTCATGAATATTATTATTGACAGCATTACGGAATATATTAAAAATTCGGGAAAATAACATTCCCCGCATAAATAAAACGGACGGTTTAAAGCCGTCCGTTTTTGTTTTGTCTTATAAAATTTGTCAGAAGCTTTTTGTTTTCGGGAGCGGCTATTCCGTTCTGCTTTCCCAGCTCAATGCATTTAAGAAGCCAAGCCATGTTTTTGCCGATGTTGTACATTGTCATCAGACCTTCCTTGTCCTGCCGTACACCCTCGGGTTCGCCGCCGTTGCCGTACACATGGTTCCAGTAGGTGGAGGAAACTATCGGCATTGAGGATATTGCGAAATATTTATTGATAACGTCGAATGAAGCGGTAGTACCCGCGCGTCTTGCGCTTAAAACAGCGGCGGCAGGCTTGAAAAAGAAATTTTCCTTTCCCGAATAAAACGCCCTGTCCATAACGGTTAGCAGACGCGCGCTTGGGTGAGCGTAGTATACGGGCGAGCCGAATACAAATCCGTTGCATTCCTTGGCTTTTTCGGCAAGCTCGGTGGCTATGTCGTTGAAAACGCATTTCCCTATTTCACGGCATTTACCGCAGGCAATGCAGTCGGGCAAGGGGGCGTTTCCGATAAAAAATATCTCAGTGTCCACGCCCTCTTCGTTAAGCGCGCGGGCGACTTCCTCCAGAGCCACGTTTGTGCAGCCGTTTTTTCTGGAGCTTCCGTTTACAAGCAAAACTTTCATATTGCTCCTCCAATAAAAATCATATATTATTTGTATCGTCCTACGGATTCCCGTTCGATTATTTTGTACGGCAGACTGATCGCTTTGTTCGATCTTTCGCCATGGTTTATATTGTGTATCAGTTCCTCGACAACAGTCCTGCCGATATCGTAGCAGGGCTGCTCAACGGTGGTTATGCCGGGAGTGTACATATGGCTCAGCAGGATATTGTCAAAGCCGCATACAGAAATATCCTTTCCTACGGAGTATCCCTCGGAAATAGCTTTCTTGACCACGCTTGCCGCAAGAATATCGGATATGCAGAAAACTGCGGAGGGCGGCTCGGGAAGTCCCATAAAGTGTTCAAAGGCTTTGACGCCGTGAATGAAATCGTATGTGCCGCGGTATATGTAGTCCTCGCGGAACGGGATCCCATTTTCCTCCAGAGCCTTTCGGTAGCCCTGCTCACGGTCGTGGGAGGACATGGAATTTACCGATGTGGAGACCATTCCTATTTTTCTGTGACCCATTTTTATCAGATGCTTTACCGCGTCAAATGCTCCGCCCTCGTCGTCCACCGTGACGGTGAGAAGCTCCGCGCCTTCGACACGTTCGCAGCAGAGCGCGATATAGTGCTGGCTGTTAAGATCGTCCAGGGTCTTAACGTCAAGCTGAGTACCCAGAAGTATGGCAGCGTCCACTATCCTGTTGAAAAGCATATTGAGCAGGCGCATTTCCACGTCGCGGGAGCTGTTCGACGCGCTGAGAAGAATGTCGTAGCCAAGCTCGGAGGCGGCGTTCTGCATACCTCTGATAATTTCGCTGTAGAACGTCTGCTCGGTGGATGGGATTATCGCAAGGATAATGTTGGTCTCGCATTTTCTGAGATTTCTTCCCAGAAAGTTCGGACTGTAGCCAAGCTTTTTGATAGCGTTGTTGACGTTTTCCGCAGCCGAAGCGGAAACAGCCGCGCTGTTGTTCAGAACCCGCGATACGGTAGCGACCGATACTCCCGCCGCTTTGGCGACGTCCTTGATGGTAACGTTCATAAAGACGCGTTTCCTTTCTGTAATAAATGAGTTTCATGCCGCCGTCTATAGTTATGGCGGCATGATTTTGTTTCCGAGATGAAAAACGGTTTTGGGATAATGACTGCACTGATACCTACTATAATTTTACAATATTGTGAAACCGATTTCAATTGACAGATTATATAAAAAACGCCGTTTGTTTTAAGGCAATACCGCATAAAGGACACTTATCCTTTATGCGGTATTGCCTTGACTTCGTGAATGAAGCGGCTTTTATAGCAGCTTTTCGTCGTCCGAAAGCTTTTTGGTAAGAGCTTCCTCTTTCAATCGGCGTTTTTCGTTTCGCTTCTTTACGTTCTTTTCATCAAGGTAATTAAAGACGGTCAGGGCGAAAAGCAGCAAGGTAACAATTACCGTAAGCAGATGTCTTTCCGCAAGAGGCTCGGTGTCGGTTTTGGGACGGAGAGAGTTGGGAATAGCATAAATTTCCGAGACCGTATATATGTAGCACGCCGTACCAATAATATTAAGGACAAGCGGGATCCATACCTTTTTGAAGCAGGCGACTACCGTACCCCCAATAAGGAAAGCCGAGCTGACCATAAGGGCGATGCCGCATTTATGGAAAATATCCGAGGAAGATTCTACCATAAAAGCAAGAGCATAGCCTCCCGCCAAATTCATGCACAAGGAAATAATTACCACTGCGATAATACACAGAACCAAAGAAGCTGTACGGAGTTTTTTCATAACTGCGAGTTCCTTTCGAGAAAGATATATATAGTATACCACAAACTCCGTGACAAATGCAATAGCGGAATCATAATTTCTATATTCGACAAGTTATTTTAAACTTTGGGTGTAAAATAACGAAATAAAAAACTCTGATAAATGAAGCTAAACTGCGAATAGTAATATTACTGATATGCAGTTAAAAACCGTACAAAAAATCAAGCAAAAGCTTTAATTTATGTGGTTTTGCGCAGATTTTTTGTATACGGATTTAATTGCAGATCAGGATATTGGCAGCCGCCGATGAATGCGGCTGCGCTGCATATTGTCGGAAAGGAGAGTTTTATTTCCCGAGGGCGAAATGAAGCGTATAAAATATGAAAAATATTCTTAAAATTGCGGTAGCTATGATAAATATAGCC
>CAMWVO010000218.1 GCA_947177695.1 uncultured Clostridia bacterium | reverse complement strand
GCCGAAACGTTTCGACAGTTAGAGCGTTAAATCAAAATTTATACTTTTTCGACAGTCTGAAACATGACAAATGTCATACGCAAAACAAGCAAATGTCACTTCCGTTTCCGAGATAAAATGTGGTATAATACTATTACGGAAAGGATGATTTTGAATGAAAGAATTTCTGACAGTAAAAAATCTTATAAAAAATTACGGAGATTTCTGCGCAGTGGACAATCTCAGCTTCTCGGTATACGAGGGCGAGATATTCGGTTTACTGGGTCCGAACGGCGCGGGAAAATCAACGACAATGAACGTTATCACGTCTCTGTGCGATTTCAGCAAGGGAAGCGTTAAGGTGGACGGCATGGATCTGATCGCCGACAACGAAAAGGTCAAGCGTATAATCGGGGCTGTTCCGCAGGAGATAGCGATCTATCCGTTTTTGTCTGCGGAGGAAAACGTAAAGTTTTTCGCTTCGCTGTACGGCTTGAAGGGCAGGGAGCTTTCGGAAGCGGCAAAGGAGGCTCTCGAATTTGTGGGACTTTCCGACCGCGCCAAAATGAAGCCCAAGCAGATGTCAGGCGGTATGAAGCGTCGGCTCAATATTGCCTGCGGTATCGCCCACAGCCCGAAGCTTATAATTATGGACGAACCTACTGTCGGCGTTGACGCTCAGTCCAGAGAGCATATACTGAACTCAATAAAGGTTCTGAGAGATCGCGGCGCAACGGTTATCTACACCTCACACTACATGAACGAGGTCGAATCTATCTGCGACAGGATAGCCATAATCGACCACGGAAAGTTCGTTGCCTGCGGTACCGAACAGGAGCTTGTGTCTCTTGTAAGCGACAGCAGGGTACTTAAGATCACTACGGAATTTCCGTCCGATTTTGACCGGGACGGCTTTATCGGCGGGCTGAAAAAGCTTCCCGACGTTAAAAGCGGCAGGCTGAACGAAAACGAGGTCGCTCTGGAGCTTAACAGAAGCTGCCGTGACTTCACTATGTTCCTTGAAAGATTTTCAAAGCAGGGACTGCCCGTAACCGGAATATCCTCCGAAAGCATGAATCTTGAAGATATTTTCATTTCCCTGACAGGCAGAGAGTTGAGGTGAAAAGGCGTGAAAAATATCATTATCAATCAATTCCGCGCGTTTCTGAGAAGCGGGGGAGGATTATTCTTTTCGCTGTTTTTCCCGTCCATATGCACGTTTTTCCTTGGAACATTTCTTGAAAAGGTACAGGTTTCCGACTATACGGTTGGGGAGATAAACCTTGCGTACTGTATCGAAAGCGCCGACGGTATCTCCGCTGCCTCATTCGAGAATTTTATTAAAGGGCTTGACAGTGACGGCGTGATATCCGCAGAAAAGGTATCTCCCGAAGATATCGGAAAAGCGGCGGAAAACAGCTCTGCGGCGGTTGCTCTGAACGGCTCTGATATTACGATCTATTTAGGCAGTGACAATATTAAGAACCGTACCGTCAAGGCTCTTTTCGACGGATATGTACAGGTGTCGGGAGCGTATATGTCGGCAGTTTCGGTAAACCCTCTGGCAATACTGAACATCGACATGGATACCGAGGACAGCTTCGTCCGCGAAAAGGATTTCGGCAAGACCCGCACAATGATGGATTACTACGCAGTTTCAATGGCGGTAATGATCGTGTTCATGGGAAGCTGCATGGGCGGCGCAAGCGCATACAGCGACGAGCATAACTACTGCACTATGAACCGTCTGACCGCCTCGCCCGTAAGCAGAATGAAAATTTATATCGGAAAAATAATCGGCTCTATGCCAATGCTTATTTTGCAGATAGCGGCGATAATGCTTACCAGCACGCTGCTTTTCGGGGCGAGTTACTGTTCGACTGCGGGCGGAAATATTCTGCTGGCGGTAATGCTGATATGCTGTTCCATGGCGGCTCTTGCGGCGGGTATGCTTGTCAATCTGCTGCTGCCGAAGATTCCCACTCCTGCGATACTTATGCCTGTGCTATGGATGATGCTGTTCTATTCGGGAGTATATGCGAAGGACGTTACCATAGATGGCTTTTCCGATGTGCTTCCGCCCTATAAAATGAATCAGGCGGCTGCCGATCTGACGATATTTTCGCGTCCCGAAAAGGCTTTGCAGATAACCGTATACGCGCTGATAATATTTGCTGTACTGGTTCTTATCGGAGCGCTAAAGGTCAATATAAGGAGAAAAGGCAAATGAGAAATATAATTCTGATCTTCAAAAACAGCGTTATGCGCAATCTGCTTATGATCGTTATCGCGATAGCTTCGCTTGCGCTTATGATAAACATTTTCAGCGCCTTTTCAAAGGGCGGAACGGTTTTCGACTTGGATCAAATCGAAGTCGGCATAGTTGACTTCGATAACAGTCCTCTTTCCGAAAATATGAAAAAGTATCTTACGGAAAAGCTGAATATGGTAATATCTGAAAAAAATGATTACGATTCTCTTGCAGACCTATTGATTAACAGGGATATTTCTGCTATAATAGAAGTACCGCAGGGACTTTACGAGAACGCGGCGGCGGGTACTGTGGGCGAGCTTACGGTCACAACGCTTGACGACTACGAAAATGCCGCCTTTATAAACGCGTACCTTGAAACCTATATGCAAAGCGTCAAGGCGCTCTCCGACGGCGCGTCGGGAAAAAAGGATACCTTTGACAAAATGCTTTCCGCAGATATAAGCGGCGGGACTGTTACTACTGTGGAAAGAGACAGCAACGCTATGCTGAAAACCAATACCCTGAACGCATTCTGTACGTCGTCGGGCTTTATGATGATGATAATTTCGGGAGTGACTGTGTTCATTTCCTATATGATAATCGCCGACAGAAATACGGGAACGTACAGCCGAATGAGATGTTCCTCGCTCAAGCCTGTTGAGTACGTTGTCGGCGTGAACCTTTTCGGTGTGATATGCTGCACGGCAATGAACGTTTTTTTCGTAATTTTCACGTTTTTCGGAAACGGCAATATCCCTCTTCCGTTCGGACTTACACTTGCGGCAAGCGAGCTTTTCACGATCTTTTCGGTGGGAATGTCAGTGCTGTTCGCGCTGTGCATAAAAACGACGCAGAACCTTATGACTGTGGCGATCGGCTATACAACGCTGGGAAGTATGCTCGGCGGCGCGTGGTTTCCTATTCATGGTGATCTGGGCATTGTAAGCAACGTGGCGAAAATTTTCCCTCAGTACTGGTTTATGGATATGCTGAGGAATATGCCCGGAGATCCCGGCTATGACTGGGTCCCGAATATTTGTATCCTTGCGCTTTCCGCAGTTCTTGTGTACCTTGTCTCCGCGGTGATATTTACAAGGAAAAACGTTTGATATGTATAAAAACACTCTTTATCTTACGGTTAAGCTTGCCGCTCTTGCGGCGGTGTTTATGGAAATTTTTTCGGCGGATACGGTGAGCGGCTTTCATGCCGTCTCCGTACTCGCCTTTTGCTGTTTGTTTACGACCGACTTTCTCATAGGCAGGATTTGCAAAGGAAAGGTCATTCGGGTGATAAGCATAGGAGTGCAGACTGCGGGCTGCTTTGTGTACGGCGCGGAGCAGTGCTTTCCTCTGCTGCTTATGCTTATATTTCAGCTCATAGACGAGCTTGACGCAGGCGAATATTTTTACTGGATAGCGGCGCCGTCCGCTTTGCTTGCGGCGTTTATTTTCACGCCGAGCCACAGCGCGGCAGCGGCGGCTGTTATACTTTCGGCGGTGGGAGCTTTTGCAAGATTTATGTCGGAAAGACTTGAAAATTGCAGGGAGACTGCCGATGAGCAGAGGGAAAAAATATCCTTGCTTAACGAAAAAATATCAGGGCTCAAGGTTTATTCAAAAACTGTTCGGGAAGCCGCCGCACTTGAAGAGAGAAACAGATTTTCCGCCCGTATTCACGACAAGCTTGGACACGGGATATCCGGCAGCATTATCCTTTTGGAGGGCGCAAAATTAAACATTGCTTCCGATCCCGAACAGGCGGAAAGATGTCTGGAGATCGCGGTGGAAAACCTGCGGGGAAGCGTTGACAGCATACGGGAGGCTCTTCGGGAGGAGCGTCCGAAGCGAAGTGCCGCCGAGGCTTCGGAGCTTAAAGAAATGCTGGAGAGATTTTCGCTCACCTATGATATAGGGACGGAGTTTTCCGTAAGCGGAGATATTGAAAAGGTTCCTCCGCAGATATGGAGCTGCCTGAAAGAAAATCTGACCGAGGCAATGACAAATACGATAAGGCATTCAAATGCGAAGAAATTTTCCCTGAGCATATTCATTTACAGCAAGATACTCCGTGCCGAATTTGCAGATAACGGCAGCAGCTCGGGGAGCTTTTCAAAGGGCATTGGGCTTGAAGCTATGGAGGAAAGAACGGCTTCATACGACGGAAAATGTATTTTTCAAAGCGGCTGTACGGGCTTTAAGACCGTAAATATTTTCA
>CAMWVO010000217.1 GCA_947177695.1 uncultured Clostridia bacterium | reverse complement strand
GCTTACGGGGAAGTCGCATTTTTCCCGCACAAGACGTCCCATGCCGTAGCCCTCCGATCCTATCACCAGACCCACGCTGCCGCGGAAATCCGCTTTCGTGTAGTCCTCGCCGGCTGCGTCCGTGCCGTATATCCACACGCCGTTTTCTTTCAGCATATCCAGCGCCGCTGGGATATTCGTCACCCTTGCCACTGGCACTCTGCTTGCAGCTCCCGCCGATGTCTTATAGACCGTAACATTCAGCGACGCGCTCCTTCGCTTTGGAATGATTATCCCGTCCGCGCCCGCAGCCTCCGCGGTACGGATAATAGCCCCCAGATTGTGAGGGTCCTCTATCTCGTCGCATATGATTATAAACGGCTTTGTGCCCTTTTCAGCCGAGACCGCAAGAATATCCTCAACGGTAACGTATTCGGCGCAGGCTCCGCTTGCGGCAACTCCTTGGTGGGACGCTCCCCCCGTCATTTCCGAAAGCTTTGCTTCGGTGGTTTTCTTGACCACGATACCCCGCTCCGCAGCCATACGGCAGATAAGACCGAGACTTCCTCCCTCGCCGCAGACATATACGGCGTTCAGGGATTTCCCCGCTTTCAGGGCTTCGATAACGGGATTTCTTCCCGCGATAATGCCCGTATCGAGGTTATCGTCGGTATCCGCGAAGTTTTCCCTGCGGTCGGACATATCCCGCTTTGGACGTTCGCCGCGGTATCTGCGGTCACCGGTATTCCCGCCGCCTTGTTTTTTTCTGTCGTAATAAGCCATAAGAGCCTCCGCAAAAGTACAAAACTATTCAAATTAAATTATAGCATATTTCAAAAAAAAACACAAGGCTTTGCGAAAAAAAGTAGCGCAAAATTTTACCGTACCAACAACCTCTGTACTCTAAAACACACAAACCGAAAGATAGATCACCAACAATATCAGCAGCAGCGCCGCCGAGGCTATCGCTATCTTGAACACGAGGGTGCTTTCCCGCTGTCTTTTCACGGGAACTATCCTGCCCAGATACTCCCGCGCTTCCTCTCCCAGTCTTTCGGCGGGCGTGTCGCTTTTGTCCGCCTTGACGTAAAGCACCGCCTTTTCAAAATATTCGTGGTCTGTGCTGGTTATTTCGACCACCCTTTTGTTCACGCCCTTTATCATAGAGGAATCCGGTCTCCCTTCCGATATTTTTTTAACGATCTTTCCACGTCCGAGTTTCTTTTAGTATAGGCAATCGCGGGATTTTTTATACCATATGTAATACTATAACGGTGGAAAACTATGTTAAAATCCCGCGATTTTTGGTTTTTATGTGGAAAACTCGGTGGAAAACGTGTAAAAGTCCGATATTTAAACATTTTCGGACGCTAAAGTCTGTGGAAAACCGTTTTACTGTGGGTAATATTCAAAATTGTCTCAATCGGCGTTTAGCTTTCATACAACCGATGAAATTGATCAAAAATAAAAACGGACAGAAAGTAATTTGATCTTTCCATCCGTTTTAATATGACCGTAGAACATCGTTTTATGACCGCATTAGACATTTAATAAATTTAAAATATATCGTCCTCCGGAACATAACACCACGCAAGAATGCTTATGGCGACTTCATCGCATTCATCAATTTTAAACCCATTGTCCGTTCTTTTCAGAGTAACGGTAAAATTATTAATAATGTCATGATCCAGGTCCCAGTTTTCGCCTGCGCCGAACTCTGTCATATAAAGGACAAGAGTATCTTCATCTGTCGTTTCCGCGGAAGTAATATGCACCGTGTCTACGCCTGCTCCGCCGCCATCGCTGCCAATGCCGTCGGAAACATACAGCTTGCCGTTTTCTTCATAATAATAGTAATTATATCCCTCAAAAATAAAATCTATCATTTTATCGGTAAAAAACGGTCTCATCTTATCCTGCATATCTGCGACAGAAAGCACATCGCCGTCAACGATCTCATAAAGAGGCATATCATAGCTTTCACCCAAATAGTCAGTACTCGGTGTTGTGATAGATTTATTCCAGTCCACATGGTTCAGCATTTCTTTGCCCAGAACATAGTCGTAAAAAATTTTATGACTTTCCTGCAGCAGGTTTTGTATCTGCTTTTCTTCTTCCGTGAAGGTGCTGTTTTCGCTGGAGTCCGGCGTTGCTTCAGCTTCCGCAGTATCCTCTGTGACGAGAGCTGTTGTCGTTTCTTCGCTTGTCTGCAAATCCTCGGCTGTGTCAGGAACCGTTGAATTTTCTGTGATGTTTGCTTCGGCTGTTTCTTGCTGTGCTGTCTGTGAGCACCCGCTCATTAACAGCACAACGGCACAAATCATTAATATATAAATTCGCTTCATTATTTTTACCTCAAATCTTTTCACACTGAAAACCGTGCCGCGGAATTATTCCTCCTCCGCAAGCTTTGCAGCCTGCTCTGCCTGAATGTCGGTGTATACCGACAGCATGGGCGTTTCGTCGGGATTGGTTTTCTTGATCTTTCTTCTGACATAGTTTCCGGTGATCCTGATGACCGTTGCCGAAAGCAGCAGCACGCCGATAAGGTTCGGTACAGCCATAAGTCCGTTAAGGGTATCCGCGATATCCCATGCAAGGCTCAGGTTCATTGTGCAGCCCACGATAACGAACAGCACGAATATCACCTTGTAGATTATAGTCGCCTTTGTGCCGAAAAGGTACTCCAGAGCCTTTGTGCCGTAGAACGACCAGCCAAGCACCGTTGAGAACGCAAACAGCAGGATAGCTATTGCAAGAATTTTTCCCGCGATGTGTCCCAGACGGAGGCTGAACGCGTAGGTAACAAGGGGTACGCCGTTTACCTCGGAGATGGTGACGGAGGTTATGACGGGGTTGCCGTTTTCGTCAGTCATGAGAGTTCCGTCCGCGTTCTTGCCCTGAACGCCCTGTATCTCCATAACGTTTGCGTAGGTGAAATCGCTTTCGCCGCTTGCGTTGTCGGCAGTCCTGAGCTTAACGGTCAGATCCTGTCCGTATACTGTTTTAGCCGCGTATTCGGTGTAGGTTCCCTCAGCAGCGTCTGCGGGAGCAACCTCGTAAAGAGCGTTTATGTTGTCATCGATAAGGTTTACAACGCTTCCGTCGCTTGTTGTGTGTATCTCAAAATACTGAGCTTCCGTGGAAATGCTCTGCATTGCTTCGTCAAAGGTTTTGGAATCCGCGGGGCTGGAAAGAATTACGAACGAGGTAAGGGTGCAGACAATAATTGTATCAAAGAATACCTCGAAGATGCCCCACATACCCTGTATAACAGGCTCTTTAACGTCGGAGGCGGAGTGTACCATTACCGACGAGCCGAGACCCGCTTCGTTGGAGAAAACGCCTCTCTTGAAGCCCATTGTAACCGCGCGCTTGATTATGTAGCCGCCTACGCCGCCTGCGATCGCGCCGAAGTTAAAGGCGTTGCGGAAAATACTGGAGAAAACATAGGGTATCTGGCTGAAGTTGGAGAAAAAGATTATCAGACAGCCTACGATATAGAACACTGCCATAAAGGGCACGAGCTTTTCGGTAACGCTTGCGATACGCTTGATACCGCCAACGATAACCAGCGCGGCAATGATCGCAAGAATTATTCCCGTAGCAATGGTGGGAATGTTGAAGTTGGACTTCATTGCGCTGGAAATGGAGTTTACCTGCGTCATGTTTCCGATACCGAATGACGCCAGCACGCAGAAGATCGAGAACAGTACCGCAAGGGGCTTTGCGATATGCTTAAAGCCCTTTCTGCCCTTGAGACCCTCGTTTATGTAATACATTGCGCCGCCCGACCATTCGCCGTGGTCGTTTTTCTTGCGGTAAAAAATACCCAGCACGTTTTCGGAGTAGTTTGTCATCATGCCGAAAAATGCCGATATCCACATCCAGAACACCGCTCCGGGACCTCCCACCGCGATAGCCGTGGCAACGCCCGCGATGTTTCCCGTTCCGATAGTAGCCGCAAGGGCGGTGGACAAAGCCTGGAACTGGGAGATAGCTTTTTTCTCCTTTGTTTTTGTTACCGACTTTTTCTTGAAGATGGCAAGGAACGTTTCGTTAGCCCAGTGCTTGATCCTTGTGATCTGGAAAAAGCCCGTCCTCACCGTCATGTAGATGCCCGTAGCTATGATAAGCACGAGCATGGGTATTCCCCAGACAACGCCGTTTATCGCGCCGTTGACCGAGGTTATTGTCTCAACTATTTTGTCCATTGGTATCTCCTCCTGTAGATAGTAAATTGAATTTTTGCGTAATACGCACTATGTAACAAACCTTTAGGCGGCAAAGCCGCCGACTAAAGCTGATCCAGCTGAGCCCAGCTGGCGAGGTTTCCAAAGGGCGAGGAGCCCTTTGGTCGCCCTCCGCAGAGGGCGAAATCCCTTTCGTCCGAAACGGAGAAAGGGGTGAGGAATGACGACAGTCATTCCGAGGGGGAGCGGACACGACCGCTCCCCCTTGTTGCGGTACGCAGTAAAGTAACC
>CAMWVO010000216.1 GCA_947177695.1 uncultured Clostridia bacterium | reverse complement strand
CTCCAGCGTGGAGAAGTTGTCGTCCACAAGAAAAACGATGTCGCCGCCCTTGCCGCCGTCGCCGCCGTCGGGACCGCCCGCCGCTACGTATTTCTCACGGTGAAAGGAGACCGCGCCGTCGCCGCCGTCCCCCGCCTTTATCTTTATTTTAGCCTTATCAACAAACATGGCTTTACCTCTTTCACGTTTCACGGAATGAAATTATCCATACTATTATACCACAAAAAAAACCTCATTTCAATATGAAACAAGGAAATTTTTTCTTTTTCGTAAAATTGCGCTGTTACGCGGTTTTGCGGTAATTTTTCTGTTGTAAAGTCAAAATTTTTTCATGGAGTATTAGGTAATTTTTGTGTGAATTTCCATAAAGAGATGTGAGTATTTGGTGAAAATGATAATTGACACCGTGTAAGATTTGTATTAAAATTGTTAATAATAGAGGGTGTATATGTAAATGTAATCATTTACATTGCAAACCCGATAAAAAGGAGAATGATAATTATGAAGAAATCAAGAATTTTCGGCGTGATCGCCGCAGCAGCTATGGCTGTTTCCACATTCGTTTCAATGCCCGTTTCCGCTGCTGACACTTACCACGCTTACCTCGGCGTTCAGACAAACCCAAGCTGGATCTTCAGAAACGCTTGGAACGATTCAAGCTTCGGAAAAGACGCTTACGATTCCTTTGACAAGCTCAGCAAGGACGGCGCACCTGCAGATATCGACGGTACTTTCACAGATGTTGAGATCACAGGCGACGGAACCTACAAGGTTTCCCTTACAGGCGCTGACCTCAGCGACGAGGAGCTTTTCAGCCTTCTGTTCGTATCTACGGACATTCCCGTTGACGCAGGCGTATCTATTACTAACGTTAATGTTATTATCGACGGTCAGAAAAAGTACACCTTTGACGAGGCTTATATTCCCGAGGATACCGGAGAGTATATCCAAGTACAGGCTCGCAACATCTGGAACGACGACCTCGGCAAGGAGGACGGTCTCTTCGCTTATATGATGCCTAACGATTCCGTTGAGATGGAATTCACAGTTTCCGGCATGGGCTCCGCTGAGGCTGCTGCTCCCGCTGCTTCCGAAAGCGCTGATCCCGCACCTGCAGCTGATACAGCTCCCACAACTTCCGCGTCCACAGGCAACCTCCCCGTTGCAGCTATGGCTTCCGTAATGGCTGTTGCAGGCGCTGCTGCTGTTGTTTCCAAGAAGAGAAAGTAATCTCGGAGCTTTAACGCTTAAATTGAATTTAATGCTTTCGGGCTGTCGCTGCCGTAAAAACATGGTTTGCGGCAGTCCGATACTTTTTATTCCTGCGGAATGTCCCTTCCGTAAAATTCCTCTACGAAAGGATTGATCAACAAAATGGCAAGCAACTCCGCGGCTGTTGTTTCGGAAAAGTCCAAAAAGCTTACGAAAAAAGACAGAAACTATTCAGCGCCGAAAACGATGACCGAAAAGATCTCCGACGTGCTGTACATGATCATGCGCTGCGCTGTGGTCGTCAATGTTTTCGCGCTGTTTTTTCCTACCTTCAACGCTGTAAGAATAAGCCAGAATATTAACGGAAATATGTCCCTTTTCACCTGTGCCATTTCCTATAAATCAATGCTCAGCACCTTTAAGGCGGTACTAAGGCGACAGGAATGGCTCGAACCCGCTTTCAAGGGCTTGAGCTTCTGTGCCGCGCTTATAATCGCTGCCGCGGTCATTGCGATAGTGGGCGGCTGTATGTCGCTGGGCAACAGGAACATGAAAAAGATCGGCTGTTTCTTTACGATTGCGGCGGGAGCCGTTGAGCTGATGGGCGTACTCAGGATAAACCCTATCCTGAACGGTCTTATCAACGATTCCTACGCTTCGGGAAAGTTCGACGATATGAATCTCGTACGTCCGAACATTATGTATGTGTACATGATTATTGGAATAATCTATATCGCGGTATCACTGATAAACTTTTTCATTGTGCCGAAAGCCGAGGAGGGCGAGGGTCTGGACATGGAACCCAGGTTCAGACTGTTCCTTATGATGCTCCCGATAATCGCGCTGGCTTTCGTATTCAGCTATCTGCCTCTGTACGGCTGGAGGTACGCGTTCTTTGACTACAAGTCGGGCGAAACACTGTCCATGGACAAATTCGTAGGTTTCAAGTGGTTCACTGAAATATTCAAGACAGCCGCCACCAAAAAGGACATCGTGAATGTGCTGAAAAACACCCTTGCAATGAGCGGTCTGGGTATACTGACAAGCTGGGTGCCTATGGCTTTCGCCATCTTCCTTTCGGAGATCAAGAACACCCATTTCAGGCGCGTTGTTCAGACCTTTACCACAATACCTAACTTTATCAGCTGGGTACTGGTTTACGCCCTTGCGCTGGCTATCTTCTCCACTGACGGCTTTATCAATACTATGCTCAACAGCCTGCATCCCGATCAGGCTAAGGTCATCACAAACTACCTCATGGAGAAAGACCATATGTGGCTGAAAATGCTTGCATGGGGTCTGTGGAAAGGCGTGGGCTGGAGCGCTATCATTTACATAGCCGCCATTTCCGGTATCGACCAGGGACTTTTCGAGGCTGCTACAGTTGACGGAGCAGGCAGATTTGCCAGAATGTGGTATATTACTGTTCCCGAGCTTATCCCTACCTACTGCGTACTGCTGCTGATGTCCATTGCAAACATTCTCTCAAACGGTATGGACCAGTATCTGGTATTCTCCAATGCGGTAAACCAAGATCAGATACAAGTCCTTGACCTGTACGTCTATAATCTGGGTATCGGTTCGGGACTTATCCCGCTGTCTACCGTGGTGGGTATGGTCAAGTCTATCGTCAGCGTAATCCTGCTGTTTGCCGCAAACGGAGTTTCCAAGGCGGTACGCGGCGAAAGTATTGTTTAAGGAGGCGTCGGAATGAGTGATATAAAGCTTACTAAAAAGCAGAAGCGTCAGGAGGAAAAATACTTCAAGGATCACACCACCCATATCAAGCTGACTCCCGGCGATATCCTGTTCAACATCATCAACTACGCTTTCTTTATCGTATTTACACTGAGCTGTGTTTTCCCGTTCTACTATCTGTTCATCAACACCATCTCGGACAACGAGCTTGTCACAAAGGGCGCGATAACGCTTGTTCCAAAAGGACTTACGATATCCAACTATATCCAGATGGGCAAGATAAACGACCTGTGGAATTCCGTACTGATAACTTTCATCAGAACTGTTCTCGGTACTGCGCTGATGGTTTTCGTCTCTGCGCTTGCGGGATATCTGGTTACCAAAAAGGAAATGTGGCACAGACAGTTCTGGTACCGTTTTCTGGTAATCACCATGTACTTTAACGCGGGACTTATCCCCTGGTACCTGAACATGGCTACACTGGGTCTTACCGACACCTTTGCGGCGTATATCATTCCCGGCATAGTTTCGCCCTACAATATCATTCTGGTGAAAACTTACGTGGAGTCTATTCCCGGTGAGATCGAGGAGAGCGCCTACATGGACGGAGCAAGCTACTGGACGATCTTCAATAAGATCATCTGGCCGCTTAGCAAGCCTATACTTGCGACTATCGCCATATTCGGCGCGGTGGGTCACTGGAACTCTTTCCAGGATTCGCTTATTCTCAATGCCAACCGTCCCGAGCTGTTCACGCTTCAGCACAGACTGTATATCTATCTGCAAAAAAGCTCCAACATGAGCGCTATGGTGCAGAGAGGCATAAGCAGCGCCGATACTGTCGCCATTGCGGGACAGATGAATACCAAGATCATTCAATACACCATTTCCATGGTTACGATCATTCCTATTCTGTGCGTGTATCCCTTTATGCAGAGGTACTTTGAAAAGGGACTTATGCTGGGCGCAGTTAAAGGCTGAGCCTTTATCCATGCCGCCGTCTATAGCAAGTGAACGCACTGTTCTCCCGAGACGGAAAACAGCTTGGGCATAAGGATTGCGCGAATAGCTGATCTATGCTTTTACTATACCATGCTTAACAAGACAACAGTATGTCATGTTTAAAATATTTTTAGGAGGAACTGTATGAAAATCAAAAAAATTCTTGCGGGAGTAACATCTCTCGCATTGATGGGTACGCTTGCGGGCTGCGGAAATTCCGAGATCCAGGCTCCCACGGACGTTGCGGTAACATCTGCTGCAAACGGCGGAGGAGATTCCGCAGACGGCGGAGACGCTGCCGATGCAGGAGATTCCGCAGATGACGGCGCAGCAGCCGCTCCCGCGGATGACAGAGACCTGAAAGCCGAGTTTGCCGAGCTTTACGGCGACCAGCCCATCACTCTGAACGTTTTCAGCCAGGTTGCAAACTACAACGGAATTCAGGCTGGATGGTTCGGAGAGGTAATGAAGAGAGAGTTCAACGTTGAGCTTAACATCATTCCCGATAATAAAGACGGTATGTTCGATACCCGTATGGAGTCCGGAAACCTGGG
>CAMWVO010000215.1 GCA_947177695.1 uncultured Clostridia bacterium | reverse complement strand
CGATCTGCTTTCCGTAGGTTCGGAGATGCTTTGCACATCACTCTCCATACTGCTGCTCGACGTTTCCGAAGATGTGCTCTCACTGCTTGTTGAACCTGTTGAACTTACAGGATCAACGGAGCTGCCTTGTCCGCTCGTTAAAGGCGAACTGTTCTCGGAACACCCCGCCAAACATGCAAGTGCAAGTATAGCCGCTATCGCGGAAATAATTCTTTTTTTCATTTTAGTTCCCCCCTTTTACGGTTCTGTTACCTTACCAAGAAATACGATCTGCTCTTCCTCGCTGTCGTAGATCATAAACGCGAACGGACGTTCAAGATATACATACCTTTCCTCGCGCGGCAGCGCCGCACCCGGCGCAATCTCAGCTGTTACTGCCGCGGCTTTTGTGCCGTACTCATCAAGCTCCAGACTTGTCTTTTGCAGTACGTCCGTAATATAAAGCGGCATATCGGAAATTCCCGAAAAGTCAGCATTATCAAGAGTGAACAGCTCGGACAACCCCGCCGCCGAAAGCGCGTCCGACAGCGGCAGATCTGTATCAAATTTTAATCTCGGCATACGCGCGTAAACGTCGTAGTCATACGTTTCGCTCTCCAACAACGACGGAATATCAAGGCTTTCAATGGTGAAGTCGCCCGTCTGCTTCGGCAGAATCCCGATAAATTTTAGTCCATTTCTGTAACCGTACTTAAACGCGGTCGCCGAATCGTTCTCGAAATAACTGAAAACGTGCTTGCGCATAAGCGGAAGCTCCTTTGCCGAGCCGTCAAGCAGCGTAAAGGTGTCCTTATCGTTCTTGTCATAGTACCAATCGTCGCTCCAGCGCGACTCAAAATATATGGTATTGATAAGCACCGCCACCATATCGTCCGGATAATCGCTGATGATCGACGGGATCATTTTATGAGTTTTTTCCTTGACCCAGCCGTTGATCTCATTGATCGTTTTGTTCTTATCGCCAAAGTCGAGATTGCGCACCTCCGCACCGAATTTCTCGGTTATTCCGCTCTTGTAGCTCTCATTGAACGGGATATCCTTATTCGCCCAGAACGAATTCGCGATATCAAAGACGTTCTTGTACTTGTCCTTGTAACCGGAGGGCGCGTTGTACTTGTCATTAACGATCTTCATATAGCTTTCGGCAAAAGCTCCGTAATCGTCGGTTCCGAGGTACTTGTCAAGAGCTTCCTTTGAAGTGCCCTCCGCGCCCTCTGCCAACAGCCCGAGCGCCATATTCAGCGACAGCGGACTGAACATACTGTTCGCCTTGCCGGCGCTCACCATATCGAACACGCGTATCGAGTTTTGCATATTGTCGTCCGTTACCTCAATAGCAGAAAGCGCGGTAAACTCTTTTTGCCCGATAACCATACCGTCACCCGCGCCGTTGTTCTCGGAGCAGCCCGCCGCCATTGTCAGCGCGAGCACAGCCGCGACCATGGAGATAATTCTTTTTATCACACGAATACCTCCTTACGGCTCTGTGACCTTGCCCATAAATACGATCTGATCCTCCGCGCTGTCGTAGATTAGAAACGCGAACGGACGATCGAGGAAAACCTCTTTTCTTTCGCGCTCAACGGGCATTGCCATGCCGCCGCACAAAGCTATCTCCGTGACCGCAGCGGCTCTTGTGCCGTTTTCGTCAAGCTCCAGACGGGTCTTTTGCAAAACCTCGGAAATGAAAAGCGTCTCGTCCGAGATACCCGAAAGATCGGCTGTATCGGGATCGAACAGCTCCGACAGCCCCGCCGCGGAAAGCGCGTCAGACAACGGCAGACTTGTATCAAAAGTCAATCTCGGCATCTGCGCGGAAACGTCAAAGTCATGCGTTTCGCTTGCGAGCAGCGACGGAATATCAAGGCTCTCTATCGTGAAGTCGCCTGTATGTTTGGGGAGTATGCCGATAAACTCAAGACCGTTATTATAGCCAAAGCCGAACGCGGTCGCCCGGTCATTTTCAAAGTATTGATCGCCGCTGTTGTGCATGAGCGCAAGCTCCTTTGTCGAGCCGTCAAGCAGCGTGAACGCGTCCTTATTTTTCTCGTTATAGCCCCACCAATTGCTCCAGCCCGACTCGAAGTATACGGTGTTGATAAGCACCGCCGCGAGATCGTCCGAGTAATCGTTTATGATCGACGGGATCATTTCGTGGGTCTTGTCGTTGACCCAACCGTTGATCTCCTTGATCGTGTTTTTCTTGTTGCCGAAGTCGAGATTGCGCACCTCCGCGCCGTATTTTTGGGTCAGGCTGTGCTTGTAACCGTTCTTAAACGGAAAACCCCTGCTAGCCCAGAACGAATTTGCAAGCTCGAAAGCGTTCTTGTACATGCCCTCGTACCCCGTATTGACGTTGTACTTTTCCTTGACGGTCTTCATATAGCTTTCGGCAAACGCACCGTAGTCGTCCGTTCCGAGATACTTGTCGAGCGCTTCCTTAGAACTGCCCTCCGCGCCATCGGCAAGCATACCGAGCGCCATATTCAGCGACAGCGGACTGAACATACTGTTCGCTTTATCCGCGCTCACGGTATCGAATATTCGTATAGAATTCAGAACGTTGTTATCGGTCACTTCAATGGGATTTAGCGCCGTATGCTCCACCTTGCCGATTGCTATACCGTCCTTCGGAGCTTCGTAGTCGTCCTCGCGGGCGGAACAGCCCGCCGTCATTGTAATCGTGAGTAAAGCCGCGATTGCGGAGATAATTCTTTTTTTCATACGAACACCTCCCTTACGGCTCTGTGACCTTGCCGATAAATACTATCAGCTCTTGGTCGGGATCGTAGATCAGAAACGCGAACGGTCTGTCGAGAAATACCTCTTTGCGAATTTTCTCCTCGGGTGGAGCGGCGGAGGCACCGTTCACCATTATTGCCGTAGCCGCGGCAGCCTTTGTTTTGTGCTCGTCAAGCTCCAGCCGCGTCTTTTGCAGAACGTCCGACACCCAGAGATCCTCCTCGGACATACCCGAAAGATCCGCCTTATCTCTCTCGAATATCTCCGACAACCCCGCCGCCGACAGCGCGTCAGCGAGCGGCAGATTAGTATCGAAAGTCAGCTTCGGCATACGCTTCGTAACGTCATACTCACGGCTCCTGCTCTCCAGCAGCGACGGGATATCAAGGCTTTCTAACGTGAAATCGCCCGTTTCTTTCGGCAGTATCCCGATAAACTCCAGACCGTTCTTGTAGGTGCTGTTGAACGCGGTCGCCTTATCGTTCTCGAAGTACGCGCCGCCGCCTTTACGCATAAGCGTAAGCTCCTTTGACGAACCGTCAAGCAAAGTGAACGTGTCTTTATTGTCCGTATCGTAATCCCACTCCGCGCTCCAAGCGCTCTCAAAGTAGACCGTGTTTACGAGTATGGCGGCGGTCTCGGGAGCGATATCCTCCAACAGCGTCGGTATCATTTTGTGCGTCTTGTCCGATACCCAACGGTTGACCTCGCTAACCACATTGTTCGTGTTGCCGAAATCCATATTGCATATCTCTGCACCGAATTTTTGTTTCACGGCGTTCTTGTAATCCTGTTTGAACGGGAATTTGTCATCTCCCCAGAAAGAATTTGCGATCTCAAAATAGTTGTTGTCCTTGCCGCTCTTGCCGTTGTAGTTCTCCTTTGCGAGCTTCATATAGCTCTCGGCGAACTTGCCGTAATCGTCCGTGCAAAGGTATTTATCGAGCGCCTCCTTAGTGCTTCCTTTTGCGCCCTCGGCAAGCATACCGAGCGCCATATTCAGCGACAACGGGCTGAACATACTGTTCGTCTTGTCCGCGCTCACCGCGTCGAACAGCCGGACGGAATTCAGCACGTTATCCTCCGTCACCTCGATAGACGACTGCATAGTCCGCTCATACTTGCCCGCGACCATACCGCCGCTGCTGTTCTTGGGTTTGTCGAGTTTGTCGGGTTTGCTGCAAGCTGTCAGCGACAGCACGGCAGCCAGTACTGCGATAATTTTTTTCTTCATTCGGTATTCCCCCTCATTGTCTTGCGGGAACACCGACACAGAGATTTACTTCGGCATTCCCTCGCTGTGCTTATGCACATACTTCTTTATCGCCGCAAAACTCTCCGCGCTGATGCAGTGCTCTATCCGGCACGCGTCCTCTGCCGCTATATCCTCGGGCACGCCCATAGAGGTAAGCCAACTAGTAAACAGCAAATGACGCTCGTAGACGCGCTCCGCTATCTCCCGCCCCGATTTCGTGAGCGAGATATACCCGTTTTTGTCAACGGAAATACAGCCCTCCTCGCGGAGGTTCTTCATTGCGACGCTCACCGACGGCTTGGAAAAATCCATTTCCGCGGCGATATCAACCGAGCGTACCTCGCCGTTGCGATTATGCAAAATTAAGATCGTCTCAAGATAATTTTCCTTGGATTCAAAAATTCAGTCTTTCATAGCTCCGCCTTTTCATAAAAAATTCTGTTGCATAAACTTATTGTACCACTTTTCGGC
>CAMWVO010000214.1 GCA_947177695.1 uncultured Clostridia bacterium | reverse complement strand
ATCAATGCCTCCGAAAAGAATTAGAAATCGGAGGAAATATCTATGAAAAAATTTAAAGCTATGCTGCTTGCATTAATTGTAACGGCAGCTATGACAACGGGCTGTGCAGCCGGCGGCAATGACAGCAATTCAGGCGTTTCCGATGCTACCGCTTCAGCGGGAGATACGACCGCTCCTGCTGAAACAACTTCTGCGGCAGACACGGCATCATTGGAAACTGAAAAGACAGACGAAGAAACCGCTGAGGCTACAGAAGCCACAGAACCCGAAAACGGGGGCGAGGACGATGAGGAAAACTACGACACAGGCGACGCAGCACTTGACAATATCAGAAATCAGGACGAGATCGGCGAAAGCGAACTGCTTGTTATCAGCTTCGGCACAAGCTTCAACGACAGCCGCAGACTGACTATCGGCGCTATTGAAAACGACCTTGAAGCAGCTTTTCCCGACTTTTCCGTAAGGCGCGGATTTACCGCAAATATTGTTATCGACCATGTTGAAAGACGGGACGGAATACATATTGACGATATTAACGAGGCTCTTGACAGAGCTGCAAACAATGACGTTAAAACTCTTGTTATCCAGCCTACTCACCTGATGAACGGAATTGAGTATGAGGAAATAGTGGGTAAGGTTGCAAATTATTCCGACGCTTTTGAAAAGGTTGTTTTCGGCGAACCGCTTCTCACAAGCGATGATGACTTCAAAAGAGTGGAAAAAGCAATTACCGAATGGACAGCCGAATATGACGACGGCGAAACCGCTGTTGTATTTATGGGACATGGTACGGAACACAAAGCAAACGGCGTTTATCCCAAATTGCAGGATATGCTGACTTCCGACGGCTACAGCAACTATTTTATAGGTACGGTTGAAGCCGCTCCTACTCTTGACGATGTTCTTGCAGCTGTAAAAAACGGCGGTTACAAGCGGGTCATTCTTGAACCGCTTATGGTAGTTTCGGGCGACCACGCCAACAACGACATGGCAGGAAGTGATGAGGACTCGTGGAAAACTGCTTTTGAAAATGAGGGATATGAAGTAGTATGCCTGCTTCGGGGCTTGGGCGAAAATGAAGAGATAAGACAAATATACGTCGACCATGCACAGGCTGCAATAAATTCAATAACGGAATAAAAATACAGGCGGCATAATGCGGTTTTTAACATTTATGCCGCCTTTTAAAAAGGTTGAGATATATAATGAAAAGAAAAATTATTTTAGCTGCAATGCTGTTATGTGTTTTTGCCGCTGTATTCTCAGGCTGCTCGGAGAATAATACCGCCTCCGAAAATCCTGTTGCCGAAACTGTTTTGGAAATGTCAGATACTGTCCAGAAAACAGATTCGGAAGCAGTGAATAAGGTTGCGGCAGGAGATGAAACTGTTCCCGTCGAAACTGTTGACACATCAAACCTTACGCCGATTTACGCTGCGGATATTAAGGACGGAACATACACCATTGATGTACAGTCAAGCTCGTCAATGTTTAAAATTACGGAATGCAAGCTGACCGTTTCGGAGGGTAAAATGACCGCTGTTATGACAATGGGCGGCAAGGGTTATCTTCACATTTTTATGGGAAAGGGCGAAAATGCGGAGGAAAGCGGATACATTCCGTTTAAGGAAAACGATAACGGCGAGCATACTTACACCGTTCCTGTTGAAGCGTTGGATATGGAAATAGAGTGCGCCGCTTACAGCAAAAATAAAGAGCAATGGTATGACCGTATTTTGATTTTCCGCAGCGACAGTCTGCCCACAAGCGCATTTGCAGACGGAGTGATCGCAACTGTCGAAGCTCTCGGACTTGCCGACGGCGAGTATACCGTTGAGGTAACTTTGGAGGGCGGTTCGGGACGTGCAAAAATACAGTCCCCCGCCAAGCTGACGGTAGAGAACGGAAACGCTTTTGCCGAAATAATTTGGGGCAGTTCAAACTACGATTATATGACTGTAAACGGCGAACGCTTTGATATGATAAATACGGAGGGAAATTCAGCGTTTAAAATCCCTGTCGCAGGCTTTGACTGTAAAATGCCCGTAACTGCGGACACTACTGCAATGAGCGTCCCATATGAGATAGAATACACTTTGTATTTTGATTCTGATACTATTACAGCAAAGGCAGCACAATGAGAAGATTACAGTATTTTATTTTGATGATTTTTGCGGCGTTGATATTTTCCTCCTGCGCCGCAGAAACGCAAACACGTATTTTTGACAGTAAGCCTGTCGGCAGTATGGATTTAAAATATGCAGAACAATTTTTCGTTGATTTTTACAGCAACGGATTTTCCGTTATCACCATAGGCGGGACGGATAAATTTTTGCTTGTGCCGCAGGACAAAGATATTCCCGAAGATGTTCCCGCAGATATGACAGTAATAAAGCAGCCTGTGGAAAATATTTATCTTGCCGCGTCCTCCGCCATGGATCTGTTTGATGGAATAAATTCTCTTGACAGCATACGCGCATCCTCCACAAAGGAAAAAGACTGGTCGCTGCCCCGCATAAAATCGGCTATGGAAAACGGACAGATACTTTATGCGGGAAAATATTCCGCGCCCGATTATGAGCTTATATTGTCGGAAAAATGCAGCCTTGCAATTCAGTCAACAATGATATACCATAAACCCGAGGTCAAGGAAATGCTTGAAAATCAAGGCATACCCGTAATGGTAGAGCGTTCAAGCTATGAAGCTCACCCGCTTGGGCGAATGGAATGGATAAAGCTGTACGGTCTGCTGGTGGAAAAAGAAAAAGAGGCGGAGGCTTTCTTTAATGAAAAAATCGGACTTCTTGAAAGCATTGTTACCGACGAAGCAACAGAAAAAACGGCAGCGTTTTTCTATATAGGTTCAAACGGAAATGTAAACGTGCGTAAGTCGGGAGATTATATTTCAAAAATTATTGAGCTTGCGGGAGGACAGTATGCGTTTTCGGCAGAGGACTTAAAGATCGACGACAACGACCTGTCAACAATGAATATTCAGTTTGAAACATTTTATGCGGTTGCAAAGGACGCGGATTTTCTGATTTATAACAGCACTGTTGACGGCGGTATTTCCGACGTCGGGCAGCTTATTGAAAAAAATTCGCTGCTTGCGGATTTTAAGGCTGTGCAGAACGGAAACGTATGGTGTACCGAAAAGAATATGTTTCAGCAGACCACGGGAGCAGCGGACGTGATTTACGAAATGAGCAAAATTTTCAGCGGGGAAACAGACGAGAATTTTGATTTCTTTTATCAATTAAAATAGGAGTTCATTCAGTATGAAAAGTGCTTCAAAGCGTTATGCCGTTTGCTTTTCATTGCTTGCGGCCTTATTGCTGATTTTATTTGTGTTCAATTTATTTTTCGGAAGCATAAGGGTTTCTGCCACAGAATTTTTGCGAATTATTTCGGGGAACAGCGATAATGTCACAGCGGCAAACATAATAAACGGAATACGTCTGCCCCGAGCTCTTGCGGCGGCATTGCTGGGCGGTGCGCTGTCCGTTTCGGGATTTCTTTTGCAGACATTTTTTAATAATCCTATCGCAGGTCCCTTTGTTCTTGGAATATCTTCGGGAGCGAAAATGACAGTTGCTTTTGCAATGATTATTTTTCTCGGTGCGGGAAAAGCTATGAGTTCCGCCGCTTTAATAACGGCAGCGTTTGTAGGATCAATGCTTTCCCTCGGCTTTGTTCTGCTGATTTCCGTACGCGTCAAAAAAAGCTCGCTGCTTATCGTAAGCGGCGTGATGATAGGATATATATGCTCGGCAATTACGGATTTTGCGGTTACATTTGCAAGCGACAGCAGCATTGTAAATTTGCACAACTGGTCAATGGGCAGCTTTTCGGGTATTGACAGCGGAGATGTAAAAGCAGTTTCAGCCGTGGTATTTACTGCGCTGACGATTACCTTTATATTGTCAAAGCAAATCGGCGCATACAGTCTGGGAGAGGTTTACGCTCAAAGTATGGGACTGAATATACGCCTGTTCAGAACGGTTTTGATTTTACTGTCAAGCATATTATCCGCTGTGGTCACGGCGTTTGCGGGTCCGGTTTCATTTGTTGGAATAGCCGTTCCTCATTTGGTTAAAAGTCTTTTCGGTACTGCAAAGCCTCAGGTTATAATTCCGGCTTCATTCTTAAGCGGCGCGGCTTTCTGTTTATTCAGCGATTTAATTGCAAGAACAGTTTTCGCCCCGTCTGAACTTAGTATAAGTACCGTTACTGCGGTTTTCGGAGCGCCTACGGTCATATGGATAATGCTTCGCAGAAAAAGTGAGCGATAATATGGAAAATAAATTTTTATATACCGAAAATTTATCGGTGGGATATGACAGAAATATTTTGATCGACGGCATAAATATTTCCGTAAATCGGGGACAGATCACAACTCTGATAGGTCCCAACGGTGCAGGAAAATCCACTGTTTTGAAAACAATTATCGGGCAGCTTGACAAAATTTCGGGTACGTTTTTTATC
>CAMWVO010000213.1 GCA_947177695.1 uncultured Clostridia bacterium | reverse complement strand
TCTGCCGCCTTTGAAAAGGCGGGCGAAACTTTTCCATGGCGGCTTCGCCGCCGAAACGTCCCGACAGTTGGAGCGTTAAATCAAAATTTATCACCTTTATATAACCTGAAAAGGAGACGCGTCAAACGTCTCCTTTTCACTCATATTTTCGTTATCTTAGCAAAATTAGCCATAAGCTTTTTCGTACCCACGCTGTCGAACGCAACTTCAAGCATGGCGTCGTTGCTGATCTTCTTTACCGAAATAACCGTTCCCTCGCCGAAAACGTTGTGCTTGACCCGCTCTCCCACGGAGAAATCCGCGTTGACGCTCTTTTTGCTCTGCTCTGCCTTTCTGTTGGCAAGCTCGCTTCTCAGGCTGTACTTGGGCGCACTCTGGACTATTACCTCGTCCGCGCCGTCAGCAATCTCATCGCGCACCGTGCTGTCGATCCTTTCCACGTAGTCCTTGCCGATCTCCTTTACAAAGCGGGAGATCAGATTTCTGTTGGTGAAGCCGAACAGCATTCTCTGCTTGGCGTGAGTGATGAAAAGCTTTTCCTTGGCGCGGGTTATCGCCACATAGGCAAGCCTGCGCTCCTCCTCCATGTCCTCCTGAGTATCCATGCTGCGCGTGCCGGGGAATATTCCCTCCTCCGCACCAACGATAAACACCGTGGGGAACTCCAGTCCCTTTGCGCTGTGCATTGTCATCATGGACACCGCGTTGTCGTCGCTGTCCAGCTTATCAAGGTCGGTGTAAAGGCTTATTTCCTCCAGAAATCCCGAAAGGCTGGCGTCTTCGCCGTTTGCCTCCTCGTACTGGGTCATGGTAGTCTTAAGCTCGCTGATATTTTCCAGTCTGCCTATGCCCTCGTCGCCCAGAGCCTTCATTGCGTTTGCGTAACCCGTTTTATCCAGCAGCTCGTCCAAAAGCTCGCTCAGGGAGTGAGTCTCCGCAAAATCGGCAAGATAGGTAAACATATCCGCCGCCTTGACCAGAGCCGCGCTTTTCTTTGACAGCAGCGGATAGTTGGCACTGTCCCGCATAACGTCTATGGGGGAAATGTTCAGGTCGCCGGACATCTGTTCTATCAGTGATACGGTAGCGTCGCCGATACCCCGCTTGGGCTCGTTGATTATCCTCTTGAACCGCAGCATATCCCTGTTGTTATTCAGCAGCGCAAGATAGGAGGTCATGTCCTTTATTTCCCTGCGGTCGTAGAACCTCATGCCGCCGATAACACGGTATGGGATACCGTTGCGCGTAAACGTCCGTTCAAGGCTGTTGGACTGTGCGTTCATGCGGTACAGCACGGCAAAATCGCTGTAGCTCGCGCCTCTGTCAACGGCGGAAAGTATCTCCCCCGCAACATACTCCGACTCAGCGGATTCGTCGCCCGACTTGTAGACGGTGACCTTTGCCCCGTCTCCCGCGGACGTCCACAGACTTTTCTCTTTCCGTCCCATATTGTTTGCTATGACCGAATTTGCGGCGTTAAGTATATTCTGCGTGGAGCGGTAATTCTGTTCGAGACGTATCACCTCTGCGTTTTCAAACTGCTCCTCGAAGCCGAGTATGTTCTCTATCGTCGCCCCGCGGAATTTGTAGATGGACTGGTCGTCGTCGCCCACAACGCAGAGATTGCGGTGTCCCTCCGCAAGCAGGGAGACAAGCCTGAACTGCGCCTGATTGGTGTCCTGATACTCGTCCACCATAACGTATTTATAGAGATTGCGGTAATGGCTCAGCACGTCCGGCTCTTTCTCGAAAAGCTCAACGGTAAGGCGGATTATATCGTCGAAATCCAGCGCGTTTGCGTCCCGCAGACGTGTCTGGTACAGCCTGTAAAGCTTTGCGATGCCCATTTTGCGGTAATCGCCCTTGGCTTCGTTCTCGAACTCGTCGGGATCTATCAGCTTATCCTTTGCTGAGGATATCATTCCCAGAACCATTCGCGGAGGAAAAGCCTTATCGGACAGATCAAGCGGGTCATAGCAGCTTTTCAGCAGCCGCTGGCTGTCGTCGCTGTCGTAGATGGTAAAGCTTGAAGTGTAGTACCCAAGCTTCTCGATCTCCCTGCGGAGTATCCGCACGCAAGCCGAGTGAAAGGTCGCCGCGCAGATGCTGTTCGCGTCGTTTCCCAGCATGGAAGCAAGTCTCTCTTTAAGCTCTCCCGCCGCCTTGTTGGTAAATGTTATCGCCAGAATATTCCAAGGACTTACCCTGTCAACGGCAATAATGTCCGCAAGGCGCGAGACTACAGCATCATCGCGGCTGCCGTCGTAAGCCTCCAGAAATGCGATATCCTCGTCGCTGACCGAAGCGGGGACGTTCACGTCGTTATAGGCGTTTCCAAATGTTACCATATTTGCAATGCGGTTCACCAGCACCGAGGTCTTTCCGCTGCCCGCGCCCGCAAGCACAAGAACGGGTCCCTTAACGGTAAATACCGCTTTTTTCTGCATATCGTTGAGCCGCCCGAAGTATTTTTCAAGCGCGTTTCTTTTTGCCCCTGTAAAATTCTGACCGTTAGTCATAAAGCCCTCCAATAATTACAGTAAACCAAAAAGGTTTCAGAAATTTATCATTACAGATTACAGCCGCAAAGACCGCAGAGTATCCTCCGAATAGCGTTTCGGAACCGCATATCTGTTTAAGCCCCCGAAGCTTTTTTACATTAAAGCCGTATCTCAGCCGCCGCAGATCAATGCCGCGGCGGTCATATGTCATATTACGAATAAACATATTATACCATATCGTGCCGTTAAAAGAAAGTACCTTTTTTTATTTTTAACATTTTTATAATATTTTATGTTGACAAAAATCCGGATAAAACCTCCGAACTGCATAAACAAAAGCTTTGCGGGTCATAATCTTTTTAAGGAGCGGCAATTTCAGGTACATACTGTCAAACAGCATGGAAATTTATTCCAGAAACAAGTGACAGTCTCCGCACTTCGTCTCCCTTTTCGGAGAGCTAAAAATATATTCGCGGAAACCCGCGGATATGCCTTTCGATATTTTATGAAAAAAATTCGGTAATTTTAATAAAAATCATTTACTTTTTTTCGGGAAAGGTGTATAATATGCTTATGAACTATCCGCCGAAAGGACGTGCTGTCTTGAAGATCGACTTTAACCGAAAGTACACTACCATCGCAGCATACTGCATTTTCACCTTTGCAATATGCCTTGCTATGGTGCTTGTCTGCCTTTGCTTTCCCACTATAAGCGGCTACATAAAATCATTTTTCAAAGTTATCGCTCCCGTAACATGGGGCGTTGTGATCGCTTATATCTGCAACCCAATCATGAAATTTTTCGAGCGGCTCTCAACAAAGCTTCTCTGCAAAAAGAAGCCTCACCCCAAGCTTTGCCGATACATCAGCGTGTTCATCAGTATGTTCCTGCTGATCGCTGTGATATCCCTGCTGCTTGCTCTGCTGATAATTCAGGTCAGAGACAGCGTTATGGAAATTCTTTACAATATCCCTGCCTATATCTCACAGCTGGAAGCTCTTGCCACCAAGTTTCTCGGCGACTACCCACAGCTTGTAAAAGCCTTTGAAGATCAGCTGGAAACTATCCAGCCCCGTCTTATCGAATTTGCCAACAACCTGATACCGCGGCTTGGCGATATTTCCATAAAGGTAAAGGACGGCGCGATAGACTTCGTACTCGCCCTGAAAGACTTCATAATCGGCTTTATCGTGGCGATCTATCTGCTCATCAGTAAGGAGACTTTTATCGCTCAGGCGCGGAAGGTTCTCTACGCGCTTTTCCCAAATAACGTTGGAAAAAGTATCCTGCGTGTGTCTGCAAGGGCGAATTCCACGCTTTCGGGATTTCTTTCGGGAAAAATCTTGGATTCCTTTATAATAGGCATGGCGTGCTTTATCGTAATGAAAATTTTGGACTGGGAGTTTGCCGTGCTTATCAGCGTTATCATCGGCGTTACCAATATTATTCCCTTTTTCGGACCGTTCTTCGGAGCCGTACCAAGCGCACTGCTCCTGCTTATGGCTGCGCCGAAGCAGGTCATTCCGTTTGTGGTATTCATTATCATTCTCCAGCAAGTAGACGGAAATATCCTCGGACCGAAGATACTCGGCGACTCCACGGGACTTTCCCCATTCTGGGTAATGTTTGCCATCTTCGTTGGCGGAGGTTTGTTCGGCTTTGCGGGAATGCTTCTTGGAGTACCCGTATTTGCGGTCGTGTATGCAATGTTCAGCGATTTTGTGGCGCATCTGCTGAAAAAGAAGCGGCTTTCCCACCGCACCGTGGACTACAACAATATCGACATAAACAACCCGCCTCCCTCACCGATTTCTGCCGTTTCCAAGGAAAGCGATCCGAAAGCCGAAGCTGCTAAAAAGTGATTTTCAAATCAAAAAAGCGGAACGTCCTTAATGGGCGTTCCGCTTTAGGCTGTCGAAAGAGTATAAATTTTGATTTACGCACTAACTGTCTGAACGCTCAGGCGGCGAAGCCGCCTATGGAAAAGTTTCGCC
>CAMWVO010000212.1 GCA_947177695.1 uncultured Clostridia bacterium | reverse complement strand
CGGTTTTAATATAATAATTACATTAAATAATAATAATGGTTAGGAGTTATCTGGAACAATGGAGAACGAGGAAGTTATTGATTTAGGGTATCTGTTCAGAATACTGAAGAAGCATCTGCTGTTTATCCTGCTGGTCGGAGCAGTCGGTGGCGTTGCGGCTTTTCTTCTTTCTGAATTTGTTATAGAAAAACAATACCAGTCTTCAGCTTTGCTTTATGTGGAAAACAGTCAGCAAACCTCCGAAAGCGTGAATATAAACGATATCAACGCTGCTCAGAAACTGGTAAATACCTGCCAGATCATCTTCAAAAGCGGCACGGTGATGGACAATCTGATCGCAAATCTCGATCTGCCCTACACCAAGGAAGAGCTTAACGGTATGATAACGGCTCAGTCCGTAAACAGTACCGAGGTAATGCGGCTTGTGGTCGAATCAAACGATCCGCACGAGGCGGAAATGATAGTGAACGAGCTTGTAAGGCTCTCAAACATTGAATTTCTCAGAGTCATCAAGTCCGGCTCGCTGGAGGTCATAGACTACGGCGAGGTCGATACAAGACCCTCTTTCCCGAATGTTACGCTGTTTACCGCCGCGGGTATTCTTCTGGGTCTGGTTGTCGCGTATGTGATAGTATTTATAAACGATATGCTGGACGTTGTGGTAAAGCACGACGATAACCTTGCAAAGCTTTACGGCATACCCGTTTTTGCGGAGATCGAGGACTTTCTTACGGCTTCTGAAAACAAGTATGGATACTCACATTACGGATACGGGTACGGCTACGGCAAAAAGCCCCGCGATCCTCAAAAGACCGAACCCGCTTCCGCCGGTACGGAACGCGGAGACAGACTGCTTTCGGACAACACGCCTTTTGCAATAACCGAGGCGTACAATACCGCCAGAACCAACATAATGTTTGCAGCTTCCACAAGCGAAAGAAAAATCGTTGCGGTAACAAGCTCCAACCCCTCTGAGGGCAAGAGCACAACCTGCGCAAACATAGCCATCTCCTTTGCGAACGCGGGCTTCAAGACCCTTCTGGTAGAGTGCGACCTGCGTAAGCCCGTTATGGCGAAAAGCTTCGGAGTAAAGCCTAAGAAAGGCTTGTCCTCCATACTCGGCGGCTTCTGCACCGTTAAGGAAGCGATCTGTCCCGAGGTCATGAAAAACCTTGATATCATCACAACGGGAGATATCCCGCCGAACCCGTCGGAGCTTCTTGCTTCCGAATCAATGAGCATTTTCCTTAAAGCATCTTCCGAGGATTACGATTACGTCTTTCTCGATACTCCCCCCGTAAACGTGGTTACCGACTCTCAGCTTATGAATACCGAGATCGCGGGTCTGGTTTTCGTCATAAGAGAGTCCTCCACAATACACCCCGATATTCAGAATGCTATCGAGAAGATCAACCTTGCCAACGGTAAGGCTCTCGGATTTGTCAAGACCTTCTGCAAACCCGAAAAATCCGGACGCTACGGCAAGAAGTATTCTTCAAAATACGGCTATAAGTACGGATACGGCTACGGATATTCGGCAGACAAGGGCGAAACTGCGGAAGGCGCGGGTGACTGATCCGAATGCTGATTTATTATATACTGCTCGCCGCAGCCTGCGCGGGAATGCCGCTGTGTATGAAAAAATGCGGCAGATGGGGAAAGATCGTTTACTGCGTTCTTTTTGCCGCCGTGTTTACGGTAATTTCCGCAATAAGGTTTCAGGTGGGTCACGACTTCAATTCATACGGCGGAATATATTCGGATATGCGCTTTAACGACGCCGAGGATCTGTCGGTGACAAGACTGGAAAAGGGCTTTCTTATGCCGCTCTATATTCTCAGTCTCAGCTTTGAAAAATACTACACGGTGTTTATAGCCACTTCCGCAGTGATCTATCCGCTTGTATTTGCGCTGATCTGGAAAAATTCCTCAAAGCCCTGGATAAGCGTATGCGCGTTCCTCTGCTTCGGAGTTTTCTTTAATTCACTGTGTTTTCTCAGACAGTTTATCGCGGCGATCATTACGGCGTATGCGATAAAATTTGTGGGAAAGAAAGATTATTTCCGTTTTGTAGTGCTTATTATCTCAGCTTCGGCTTTTCATTGGTCGGCTCTGATAATGGCGGTACTATACTTTTTCCTCAGAATAAAACCGTCCTTGCTTTATCTCGGCATTGCGATGGCTGGAACAATTCTGTTCTGTATTTTTTCCCGTGCGGCAATGATGTTTCTGACAGATAAATTCTATATATACAGCGCCTACGACCCCACTGCAAGTCCGGAGGCGTCAACGGGACTTCCCATAAGATACACCTTGATGTTCGGCGTGCTTTTTGCGGTATGCTTCCTGTTCAGGAAACGTCTTATCGAGAAAAATCCGAATAACGCGGTCTATATAAACTGCCTTATGTTTACGACAATATTCGAGGCGATGGGTATGCGCCATGCGATCCTTTCAAGATTTGCGCTTCTGACCTATCTTCCTCCGATACTTTATCTTCTGCCCGACGCGGCGTCCGTTATATGGAAATATGCCTGTGAAAAAAAGGGGCGTACCGCGGGGATTGTTTCCGCTGCTGCGGCTGCGGTTTTTTCTGTCGGCTGCTACACGGTGCTGATGCTGAACAATTACAACGGCGTTGTACCGTATGTCACTCAGTTCAACAGACCTTATGACATTTTTGTGGAAGTCAGAGCCACGGAATTTGATGAAGAAGACATTGAGGACGATGAAGAGTACGACGAGGAGTATGATGAGGAGGACGGCGAAGATGACGGCGAGAACGTTATTGACGCGCTTCCTGAGTTTCAGTAAGGAGTTTTCACATGAGTGAAAAAAAGAAAATGCGTTCGCCGTCTGTCGATGATATGATCGCAGCGTTTTTGATCACATATGCGCTTGCGGCGTTCAGCTTTGAAAAAAATATGCCCGAAAATATCATGAAGATATTCAGTCCGGTCGTATTCGCCGCATTTGCGGCGGCATGGCTGTGGTTCTCCTATAAAAGCGGACGCAGGAACGGCAGAAAATTTCCGATATTCACTGTCCTGTTCTGGCTTCTTCCGCAGATAGTTATTTACCTTGCGGACAACGGTCCTGAGGTTTTCAGAATGAGCATAATAATGTACGTTCTTTCCGAATTTCTTATGATGCTCACAAACATCCCGCCGCAAATACTTGGAAATGCGGTCGGCATTACAGTTCCCGCATCGGTCATTGTGATCCTGCTGCTTTGTGGAGCGGCATATGTGTCGGGAATGCTTGTATGTACCTATAAAGAAGGTAATTACACTAAATAGTGTTAATTATAATTACTAAAGAAAGGAGGAGGTTTACAATGAGAAATACTGCCAAGAAACTTGCAAGCGCTGTTATTGCGCTGGCAATGACAGCAGCTATGTCCGTAACAGCTTATGCTGCGGATTATGCGTTTGTTCCTGTCTTCAATCAGTCGACTTCTGAAAGCACACCTGCTTCGTCCGACGAAATGTCGTCTGCGATCAGCAGTGCTGTTGAGACTGAGGTTGACGGTGAGGATAAGGCAGTTGCTACTGTAACTGTTACATCCACAGCCAACCTTGCTGTGAAGCCTTCTGTTTTGAAGGATCTCGCAAAGAAAGACGGTGGAGTGCTTGAAATCGTTGCTCCTAAGGTTACAATTTCAATCGACGCTTCTACAATCACAAAGGCGAGAAATGTTGACCTTTCTATGAAGGTTACAAACTCTAAGGCAAGAACTATCGTTAACATCAAGTCCAAGAAAAACTTTGGATGCGAAGTTAAGATCACTCTTACCGAATGCAAACTGAGCGCTAAGAAGCTTGCAAGCGCACACTGGTATCTTGACGGCGAGGATATGGGTCCCGTTGAACTCGACGAGGACGGAAATCCCGTAGTTACACTTACCAAGGGCGGAAAGGTTGAAGTTAAGTAAGCCGCCGCTTCAGTAGCCGGTTCGGGCGCGTCAAAACGCCTGAACGGCTGCGAAATACGCTTAATGTGCGGCGTATTTCGCAGCCGTTCAGCTGTTATAAGCAAGAGGTTGACTGCATGAAAAAAAGAACGCGTAAAATCATCCTTGTATTGTGTACGGCAGGCTGTCTCGGATTTATCTGGATAAATTCGGTAATGCCCGGAAGCGCTTCGGGCGAATTAAGCAGATATGCCGGAAAGATACTGAAAATAATTTTCGGGGAAAACTTTTCTTTGAGCGAAACTGCTGTAAGAAAACTCGCGCATTGCTTTGAATTTGCAGTGTTGGGTGTGATCCTGTCCCTGCTCTTTTACGAAAGGCTTGCTGAAAAGCTGCCGCTGGCAGGATTTTTAGGTCTGGCTGCGGCTGTTTGCGACGAGACGATACAGCTTTTTTCATACGGACGCTCCGCTCAGATAAAGGACGTCTGGATAGATTTCAGTGGGTTTGCAGCAGGTACTCTGCTCATTTTTATTTTATACTTAACGGATAAAAATATGAAAGGAACGCATAAGCGACAATGAATTTAAAACTGAAAATGGCAATTATGTCAGCTGCTGTTGTTC
>CAMWVO010000211.1 GCA_947177695.1 uncultured Clostridia bacterium | reverse complement strand
GAATTAAATATTAGTATTGATGAATTGGCACGAAAATCAAACGTTCCAAAAGGAACGTTAAGTAAAATAACAGCAGGAATAAACACTAACCCTACTTTAACTACCGCAAGCGCACTCTGCAAAGCGTTGGAATGTTCAATAGATGACGCTTTTAATTTTGAAAAAGAAAACACGTTATCGACATCTGAGCTGGATAGGATAAAAAAATACCGCAGGCTCGACACCCACGGCGCAAAAATTGTTGACCTTGTGCTTAACGAGGAATATGAACGCTGCACACAAGACACGATTGAAACCTCCAAAGGCGCATACAAAGTTGCTCGTGCGGCAGCATTCGGCGGCGGAACTGCGGATATTGAAATAGCCGCCGATGTGTCGCATGACGAAATAAACCGCATGATAGACGAAAACAAAGCTTTACAGCGGCGCAGGAAAAATGAAAAAGTTGCTGATGAACTCATTGATATTGCTACTAAAGATAAGTAGTCTCAGACACGCTTTTTGTTTATAAAGCTACACATTAGCGTGTTGCTCCGTTATAATTAGTGTATAAAATTATAACGGAGGTATGAATATGTATGCATATTACATTAAAAAGGCAGCTAATAGCTTTGTCAGAGACCACGCAATAACAGCGAGAGCAGTAACTTCTGTGGAATTTCTTTCCGCTGTTGCCGAAAAGGAATCCTATAGCGTATACAGATTTGACGGCGAAAATGACAGATTGATTCAAGCATTAAAGGTCGAAAGCTTTTGCAGGACAAATATTGCGTTTACCGTTTGCCAGGGAGATATGCGATGCATTTTCATAAAGTCGGACGTTCCCGACAAAGCCGCCGCAAAACTGCTGCTTCACGAGCTGGCGCATATACGGCTCCGCCATCTGGATAAATGTAAAACGACAGCTTTTGTCAGTGAGAATGATGCGGACGCGTTTGTAAATTATGTTCGGGCAAGTGTTTACGGTAATGCAAGACCTGCACGTCGTATTGTTGCAGTGATTATGCTGTGTCTTGCGTTGCCGGCAGTGTTTTGTGCTATTCATTCACGTGATACAAGCGATTCAGAAGCAGTTCCTGTGGTAAATGAGGTCAGCGTTACAGACACTTATACAGTATACATAACCGATACGGGTGAAAAATATCACGAGCAAAACTGCTACCACTTGAAAGGCAGGCACGTTACAGCTGTGGATATCGAATTAGCGGAATCTCTCGGCAAAGAGCCGTGTAAAGATTGTATTTTAAAATAGTATGGAGGAATTGAGGTATGTTTTGCAGTAAATGCGGAAAGCAAGCCGAGGGTGAATTTTGCTGGAATTGCGGAGCGAAATTGTTCAATCCCGAAGCATCGGCAACATCTAACGCCAATGAGATTAAAGAAACAGTTACCGAAGTCGCAAAACCCGAAATTGGCAAAAAGCCTGTTTCTTTTTCAAAATTCAAAGCGACAAGGCAGTATACCAACATACAATTTGATGATATTCATCAAATCGTTGCGGTCGGCAAAAACAAAGATATAGACAACTGGGAAAATTCAGTTACATATTTTAGGTATTCGGAAATTTTAAACGCAGAGGTCAAGTGTACATATGAGGGCGTTTCAAAAACGAGTACAGGCTCTATGATAGGACGCGCCGCTGTTGGCTCTTTAATTTCTCCCGGTGCTGCTATAATAGGCGGAGCTACCGCAAAACGAGTTGAAAAGCAAAATATAGACACTTTGGCTGTACACATCACAACATCAAACGTGAGATATCCTCTTGTCAAAATAAGTTATCCAAGCGGAGTATATTATGATGAGGCTGAAACAGTTTGCGGGGTGTTACATCAAGCAAAGCTTATGCCGCCTACAGAGCAAGCTTTTGAACTTACACAAAAGTGGGGAACAGGAACAACGCCGATAAAAGCAGACGCTGTTCCAACCTCTAAACCCAAAACGGTTGAAATATCCTCTGACCCGTGGCGGTGCAGAGAATGCGATTATAAAAACCCTCCAGCGAGTTCTATATGTTTGAATTGCTCTGCACCTAAGTACAAATTACCTGAGGGCGAAACTCATCTGTCCGAAGCGGCACAAGAAGCGTCCGCAAGAGAAGTGTGGTATTGTCCCGAATGCGATTATAAAAATAACGGAGGCAAATCATGCAGAAACTGCGGTGAAAGCCGATCAGACCCTAAAAGCAAAAAATCTAAAGGTCTTTTCGGAAACTTGCTCAAAAAATAAAAATAGCCCTCCAACTGTTGGAAAAACGCCTTTTACAGCGGTTAAAATAAGAAAATCCCGCCTATGCGCCAACATAGACGGGACAAATAAAAGCCGAGGAATAATCCTACAGCCCCACAAGCTTATTATACTATTCCTCGGCAAAAATGTCAAGGAGGAATTTTATATGAAACGCACAAACACCGCAAAATGGGTCGAATCCCGCAGGCGTTGGCAGATCAACGTCCAAAAGGACGGTATCCGAAAGACCTTTGTATCTTCCAAACCGGGACGAACGGGACAAGCCGAAGCAAACCGCAAGGCTGACCGTTGGCTTGACGACGGCATTGAAAACACCAAAATCAAGGTAAAGCAAGCCTCGGAGCAATACATTGAAAGTCTCAAGCTTTCCACGTCAAAAAGCCATTGGATAAAGTATGAATGCTTTTTTAGCAATCATATCAACCCGTATATCGGTACGGTTCGTATCGAGAACATCACAGAGCAGCACTTGCAAAGCGTTATTGACCGCGCCTACGGAAAGGGACTTGCAAAAAAATCCCTCATGAATCTTTGTGGCTGCCTTGTGTCCTTTGTAAAATACTGCCGTAGGAACAAGCTGACCTCTCTGCTTCCGGAGGGACTGACGATACCCCGTGAAGCAAAGGTTTGCGAGAAGCATATTTTACAGCCGAAAGACCTTAAAACTTTGTTTTCGGAAACCGAAACCGTATTTCGCGGCAAGGTCATACAGGATCCTCTCATTTATGCCTATCGCTTCCATGTCCTTACCGGACTGCGCCCGGGAGAACTTGCAGGGCTGAAATGGTCTGATATAAAGGACGGCAACGTGTACCTTCGTCGCTCTATAAACATTCTTGGAGAAACCACCACGGGTAAGAACCAAAATGCGCAGCGTAACTTTGCACTTAATATATTTACGTCCGCAATACTCGCCGAACAGAAAAAACAGCTTGCAGAGCTTGAAATCAATTCGGAATATGTTTTTTGCGACAAGTGGGGCGACCCGATTAAAAGTGCCAACTATTGCAAGCGTTGGAGCGCATACCGTGATTATCACAATATGCCTTCCGTCACGCCGTATGAACTGCGGCATACCTTTGTATCGGCGGTAAAATCCCTGCCGGAGGGGTACCTAAAGCGGCTTGTGGGACATTCCAAGGATATGGATACCTACGGCGTATATTCCCACGAAATGGACGGGGATATGTCCGAAACCGCTGCGCTGGTTCAAGGCATTTTCAGCCAGATCTTGGCGGGATAAAAATAAATTTTGCTCTCAAAAAATAAAAGTGTGTACTTTAGTGTGTACCTTATAAAAAATAAAACCTTGCAAACCACGTGTTTACAAGGTTTTATTTTGGTGAGCCATTGGGGATTTGAACCCCAGACCCTTTGATTAAAAGTCAAATGCTCTGCCAACTGAGCTAATGGCTCATTATTATCCCAATCAATCATAACGCTTAATTATTATACCAAAATAAGCAGCCATTGTCAAGTTGCAGGCAAATATTTGTTTGATTTAACAAATGTTATGTGATAAAAGCTTTGATTTTGTGCAATTTTCTAATAATTCCCCAGAATAAGTCTGACCGTCAGCGCGCTAACAATAAATCCCGTAAGGTCTGCGGTAAGGGAAGACGCTACGGCGTGACGTGTTTTCTTTACGCCCGTTATGCCGTAATAAACCGCTATGGTGTAAAAGGTCGTCTCGGTGGAGCCGATGATAACGCTTGCGACCCGTCCCGCAAAGCTGTCGGGGGACACATCGTTCAGAATTGATTCAAACACCGCCAGCGCGCCGCTTCCCGAAACGGGACGTATTATCGCCAGCGGTATGCATTCTTCGGGAAAACCGAGAAATCCCGTTATAGGCGATATTGCCTCGGAGATCACCTCCAGCGCTCCCGAAGCCTTGAACATTCCTATCGCCGTCATCAGCGCGATCAGAGCGGGGAGTACCTCAAAGGCGGCTTTCAGATTTTCCTTTGCACCCTCGGTAAATTCTCCGAAAACGTCAACGCGCTTGATAAGTCCGATAACCATTATCAGGGCAATGAAAAAGGGTATAATAAAATCGCTCATTTTCCGCCTCTTTTCTTTATATTTAGTCCGTCAAGGGCAAAGGCCGAAATAAGTCCCGCCGCAAGTGCGCACGCGGAGGTTATCAGCACGCAGGGAAAAATATCCATAGGCGCGGCGGAACCGTGCTTCAGACGCATTGAAGCCGCCGTAGTGGGAATAAGCGTTATCGAGGCGGTGTTGAGGATAACAAAGATTATCATGTTGCGGCTTGTGGTATCTCCGGGCTTTTCCTCCTGTTCGAGACGGCGCATT
>CAMWVO010000210.1 GCA_947177695.1 uncultured Clostridia bacterium | reverse complement strand
GTATGGAATTTGTCATAACCTCCGACGAGGTGGGGGGCGGAAAGGAAACTCCCGAAATTTTTCTGAAAGCCGCGGAAATGCTGGGAGCAGCCCCCGAGGAAACCGTTGTTTTTGAAGATTCCATACACGCGGTGCTGTCGGCAAAGTCCGCAGGGTTCAGAGTTGTCGGGATATACGACCCGCTGTGTCCCGATGAATTTGCAGAGATAGAAAAGTCAGCCCACATGACGGTAACGTCTTTTACTGAGCTGCTTTAAAATAAATTATTTTTCAGGAGGAAAGATATCATGGAAACAATTAAAAAATCGTTTGAAAAAACCTTTCTGCCCGTATTTATCTTCTCGGTAATTACGGGACTGGTCTCGGCGGCGCTTGGCGCATTGGGATCGTTCGGCTCGCTGGTGTCGCTTGTTGCTTTGCCGCCGCTGTACATAGGATTTTACAGCTTCCTGTTCAACCTTATAGAGGACGGGAATCCGGAAATCTCTTCAATTTTCAACTTCTACAAAAGCGGTCAGACCTTTGGAAAATCCTTTCTGATGTACAACCTCGGCGGCTTGATACTCGGCGCGGTGATAGTAGTTGTCGCCCTGAGCATGGTAACGTCTATACTTATGTCGTTAAATTCAAGCTATGATGCGGGCAGGGCAGTCACAAAACTGCTTATAGTGGTTTTGCTGCTTGTTATAGCGGCGGTATTTTTCAGGCTTATGCCGTACCTGTACGCCTACAACAAAATTATTGAAGTGGGCTGGTCTCTTAAAACGTCCTTTAAGCTTGGGGCAAAGTACATATATATCTTTTTTGGCATCGATCTGCTTTTCGGCATTTTAAGCATTGTAATATCGTTTATCGGTCTCGGCATTACAAGCTTGGAAGCTCTTACGGAATTTGTGCTTACGGTCAGCGAGACCCGCGATACCCCGTCCGCGGGCTTTTTGAGTACCGTTATCGGCTGGGTAATAAGCGCAGGTTCCAAGTGGGCGACTTTTACGGCGGCGTATATGATTTTCCAGCGTGAGTATATACAGCGCGGAAATACCTATGATATGTAACGGTACCGGTCTGCGGTCAAAACTATAGAAAAGCAAAGGAATGTTATGAAAAAAATTTTAGTTGGCATGAGCGGCGGCGTGGACAGCTCCGTTGCCGCCCTGCTTTTAAAGGAACAGGGATATGACGTCAGCGGCTGCACGCTGAAACTTTTCGACGGCAAAGACGAAGATACCGAGACCCGCACCTGCTGCTCCCTCTCCGATGTTGAGGACGCACGCAGCGTTTGCTATAGGCTTGGTATCGAACACCATGTTTTCAACTTCAAGGACTTGTTCCGCACACAGGTCATGGACAGATTTGCGGAGGGTTATATTTGCGGCGAGACCCCAAATCCCTGCATTTTCTGCAACCGCTATATTAAATTTGACAAAATGCTTGAACGTGCGCTTGTGCTTGGCTTTGACGGCATTGCTACGGGACACTATGCTAAAACCGAGTTGGACGAAAAATCGGGTCGCACCCTGCTTATCCGTCCCGCAGACCGCAGAAAAGACCAGACCTATGTCCTCTATAATATGACCCAGTTTCAGCTTAAACGGACGGTTTTCCCCCTTTGGGACAGGGACAAGGAGCAGAACCGTGTTCTTGCGGAACAGCACGGACTTATCAATGCCCGCAAGCCCGACAGTCAGGACATATGCTTTGTCCCCGACGGAGACTATGCGAAATTTATTTTGGAGCATACAGGCAAAAGTTTCCCCGAGGGAGATTTTATTGATACCGAGGGGAACGTTATCGGCAGACACGGCGGGATTATACGCTATACTATCGGACAGAGAAAAGGTCTGGGCGTGACGTTCGGGAAGCCTGTTTACGTCTGCGGAAAGGACGTTGAGAAGAACACCGTTACACTCGGAGACAGCGAGGACTTGCTGACGGTGACGGCGGTCGCCGAGGACGTTAATCTGATATCCGTCCCCGATATTTCCGAACCAATGCGTATCACCGCGAAAACCAGGTACAATATGACCGACGCGGAGGGAACTCTCGAACGCGTCGGGGACAGCAAAATCAAGGTGACATTTGACGTTCCCCAAAGAGCGGTAACAAAGGGGCAGGCTCTTGTTATTTATGACGGTGATATTGTTGTGGGCGGAGGAAAGATCATATAAGCTATGCAATAAAAATATAATTAAATAAAATACGAAAGGACTTGGTTTTATGAAAGAGATCGCTATCGAAAACCTCAGCTTCAACCCTTGGACAAAAATCGGCAAGGACTGGTTCCTGCTCACAAGCGGGGACGAAAACGGCTTCAACACAATGACCGTCGCATGGGCAAATATGGGAATTATGTGGAACAAAAACATAATCACTGCAATGGTTCGTCCCAACCGCTACACCTATGAATTTATGGAGAAAAACGATCTTTTCACCGTAAGCTTTTTTGACGAGCAGTACAAAAAGGCTCTGGGCTTCTGCGGCTCACATTCGGGTCGGGACTGCGACAAGGCAAAGGAAGCGGGTATCACTCCCGAATTTATCGACGGCACGACTGCTTTCAAGGAAGCAAAGCTTGTCTTTGTGTGCAGAAAAATTTACGCGCAGGATCTGGACATTAATCTTGTCGCTTTAGACGTCAAACCCGCAAACGGCAGCGACCCTATCCACAAGCAGTTTATGGGTGAGATAATAAAGGTTTATGAGAACTGAATGTACACAGCCTCCTTTACAGGGGGCTGTACATATTAACGGAGGAATTTAAAATGAAAGCTATTATTGTTGACTTGGACAGAACATTACTGCACACTGACAAGACGCTTTCGGAATACACAATCAATGTCTTGAAAAAATGTCACAATAAAGGTTTTGTAATCATAGCCGCAACAGCAAGACCCAAAAGAAGCATATTGACATACCACGAGCAGGTCGGATTTGACGCATTTATAACCATGAACGGGGCAAAAGTTATTTTACCCGATAAAGTAGTTGACAACAGCATTTCCCATTTAAGCGGAGAACGGGTTTTATCCGAACTGATTTCAATACCCGATACGCTTATCTCTATTGAAACAGGCGACGGTGTATATTCCAACTTCGCAATTCCCGAATGGAATTCGATCTGTTATGATGATTTCCCAAATCTGCCTGCTAATGTGACCTTGTATAAGATTTTGGCAAGCAATTCGGATAATACATTATACGGCAAAATTGATAACTTTTTGACTGATGATGTGTATTATACAATCGCAAACAAAACGCTTTTGCAGATAATGAGTAAAAAGGCGACAAAATGGAATGGAATTAAAGCAGCTCTTGAAGCGCTGAATATTTCACAAGCCGACGCCGTATATTTTGGCGATGACAACGACGATATTGAGCCGATCCAAATGTGCGGTATCGGCGTTGCAGTCTCCAACGCGATCGAAGCCGCGGCTAATGCAGCGGACCATATTACCGGCAGCAATGACGAGGACGGTGTGGCACACTTTATTGAAGCAAATCTCTTATAGCTCTGCTGATCATCATGAATGTTTTCATCATCACTGCGGGTAATTCCCCGCCGAAGCATAATTTCATAATTTTCCGCATATACCATAAAAGGGCTTGACAAGCTTCCGGATTTATGATATAATTACGGAAATCCCATTGGGGGAGTAGTCGGCATAAAAATGCGGCATTATCGACATAATGACGGAATTATTTTCGTCCGGTAACGCCTTAATCGACGAGACTCATGGGCAGCTTTTTCGCTGCCTGTGAGTTTTTTTGTTTATCAAAATGCGAAAGGATCTGTGTAAAATGGGCTTTTTTGAGCTGTTTCTTATCGCGGTGGGACTTTCCGCCGACGCCTTTTCGGTCTCTGTCTGTAAGGGACTTAATATGCGTAAGCTGAACCTTAAGCACGCCTATATCATTGCCTTGTTTTTCGGAGTATTTCAGGCGGTAATGCCGCTGCTGGGGTATCTTCTGGGCACGGGCTTTTCGAGCTATATTGAAAGGTTTGACCACTGGATAGCCTTTATACTGCTTGCGTTTATCGGCGGGAAAATGGCGATTGAAGCCATACGCGAAAAGGATGGCGAAGCTGAGGAAAAAACCGATATCCTGAGTATGGGGGAGCTGACTGTCCTTGCGATCGCAACGAGCATTGACGCGCTTGCGGTGGGTATAACCTTTGCTTTTCTGAAAGTGAATATACTGCCGTCGGTTTTGCTTATCGGGGTGACCACCTTTGCGCTTTCGTTGGGCGGGGTACTGCTGGGAAACCGTTTTGGAGCGAAGTATAAAACGAAAGCGGAGATCGCGGGTGGGGTAATTCTCATTCTTATAGGATTGAAGATATTGCTTGAACATCTGGGGGTAATAAATTTTTGAGACAGTAAATTTTGATTTACGCAACTGACTGTCGTAGTACTTCGGCGGCGCAGCCGCCGACTAAAGCTGGTCGAGCTGAGCCCAGCTCGCAGAAGTCCAGAGGGCGGAGCCCTTTGGTCGCGCTCCGCAGAGCGCGAAATCCCCCTCCTGCGCCCGCAGGCGCATTCCCACGAAACGGAGCAGGAGGTGAGAAACG
>CAMWVO010000209.1 GCA_947177695.1 uncultured Clostridia bacterium | reverse complement strand
CCTGCGGGCGCGGGGAGGGGAATTTCGCCGTCTGCGGACGGCGACCAAAGGGCTCTGCCCTTTGGAAACTCGCCACCTTTGAAAAGGTGGACGAAACTTTTCCATGCGGCTTCGCCGCGCGGGGCGTCTTAGTTAGTCGCGTAAATCAAAATTTTCAGTAAGTTTTTAACAAAACTATCCGCCCCCTTGAGGGGGCAAAACATAATTAATAGTCCGAATATTTTACGTAGGGGGTGACTCAGCCCGCGGGGGCTCCCCGCTAAATCAAAATTTATCACCTTTCACGACAACCTGTACTTTTTTAGGACTTGCCCGCATAAACATTAAACAAAACCTGCAAAGGAGCTGTTTTATGTGAGCAAGGGTTCATCTAAAAAAGGAATTAAAATATTTTTATTTATTATTCTTGCGGCTGTAGCTGCGGCGGCAATGTTTTTCTTCTCAAAGGCAAAGGAGGACGCTGAGACAGACAAGGCTCTGACAATGGCGGCAAATGCCGAGCGTATCGAGTTTCTCAATGCTCAGGGCTGGATAGTCGATCCCGACCCCGTATCCAAGGAAGAGATAACCGTCCCGTCTGTGACGGACGAGGTCTATGCAAAGTACGCGGAATTGCAGAAACAGCAGGGCTTCGACCTTGAAAAGTATCAGGGTAAGCCTGTGACGGTCATTACCTATCGGGTGCTGAACTATCCCGATCACCCCGAAAACGTTACTGCCACTATGATGCTGTACAGCGACAGGCTAATCGGCGGGGACATTTCAATGGCGGGCGAGAACGGCTTTACGGAGCCGCTTGTTTCCGCAGCCGTTCAGACCTATCTTTTCGCAGAAGCGGAATGAGAACCTGTCTTCACAAGATATGTGTGCGGGTTTTCGGCAAGATTTTGTCGATGACAAGGCAAAAAGCCGAAGGAATACTTGTTGTATTTCAAGGCTTTTTAACGCAGTCAGCGACAAAAGATTGCCGAAAAGACGTGCGCATACGCTTGTGAAGACAGGTTCTGTGGTCTGCCGCAAAAACAAAACAGAGGACAGAACTCCGTCCGCCGTTTGTTTACGGCGCGGGTCTTGTCCTCTGTTTTTGGCTGTTTACCGCGGTGGGGAACTTTCAGTCCCGTTTAACGAGCCTTACCGTTCCCGACGTCAGAGCCTTTTCCTCTCCGCTGTCAAGGCGGACAAGCAGTCTGCCTATCCCGTCTATGCCTATGCAGTCCATTTCCTCTGAAATGTCGTTATGAGTGACCTCTATGCGGTTCCCTATAACGTTTGAGCGTCTGCGGTACTCTTCAAGGAAGCTCTTGTCCTTTATGGTTTCGAGACGCTCCTCAAGGCAGTTCAGTATCTCTGCGGCAAGGACGCTTCTCGACACGGGCTTGTCGGTTTCCATACGCACCGACGTTGCTGTATCCGCAAGACTTTTCGGGAATGTAACATTCTGCACGTTTATTCCCATTCCCACTATCGCGTACTCCAGACCGCCCTGCTCCACGTCCACGGAAGCCTCAGTCAGTATCCCGCAGAGCTTTTTGCCGCCTGCGTAGATATCGTTTACCCACTTGATCTTACAGTCGATGCCTGCCACCTTTTCGACCGCTTCCGCCACAGCTACCGCCGCGCAGGACGTTATCAGCAGCGAATGCTCCACAGAAAGCTTTGGTCTGAGGATAACGCTCATATAGACTCCCATGCCCATCGGCGAATAGAAGTCTCTGCCCATACGACCCTTGCCCTGGGTCTGGACTTCCGACACTACCGTTGTACCGTGTACCGCGCCCAGCTGGGCGAGGCTTTTTGCAAAATTGTTTGTTGAGTCAATTGTTTTAAACACGTCGATCTTCCTGCCCAAAGCCTGCGTTCTCAGATTGGGAACGATAGACTGTTCGCTTAAAAAATCGCTTTCCTCCGAAAGACAATAACCTCTGTTTGTCACCGCACAGATGGAATAGCCTTCCTCTCTGAGGTTTTTTACTGCTTTCCATACTGCGCTTCTCGTCATACCTACACTGCGGGCGATCTCGCTGCCCGAAACGCTTTTCCCCTTATTTTCTTCCAGGACGGCCAATACCTTATCCTTTAACGGCATAAAAACGCACCTCCGTTTTGAAACAAATTATTTAATCTGAAGGGCAATTCGACACAATTACTCCAGTCTGCTGTTCCTGATCCGCGATAAAAGCACGGACAAAAAATCTGTGTAAAGATCTGCAAAAAGCTGAGGCTTTTCAAATTTTTACTTGATTTTATGTACGCCTTTTGACTGTGAACCAGTATGAGACCGTCCCAACAAGACAGCGGCTTTTTGGGCTGCGCTGCGCGGCAGAAACGCGCGCAGTATTTCATACCGCCGTCAATAAAAGCATATTATAAGGATACCACAAATCAGCCTTCAAGTCAATCACATTTTTTCACTTTTTTCATAAAATGTCAAAGAGATTACTTAGAGAAAGTGGTTGACAATGCTTAAAATTCTTCTTCTGACGGCGGCTGTCTGCACCGACGGGTTTGCCGCCTCCGCGGGCATAGGAGCGGCGGGAATAAGGATACCCGCCCAGTCCTCGGTGATAATCAGCTTTACGGGAGCGCTGTTCCTGTCCTGCTCGGCGGCGTTTGCCGACCTTATAGGACGGTTCGTTCCCGAAAAAGTCTGCGGGGCGGTCTCGTTCGCTCTGCTGATACTGCTGGGACTGTTCAACCTGTTTCAAGGGTATTTCAAACGCTTTGCTGAGCGTCTGAAACGCGGCGGGAAGTCCCCTAATCCTGCCGTGCTGTTTTTCGACGGAGCGGCTGCGGACGCCGACAACTCCAAGAGCATTTCCCCGCGCGAGGCTCTGGCTCTTGCCGCCGCGCTTTCCGCCGATTCTCTTGTAACGGGAGTAAGCGCGGGACTGAATGATCTGAACGTTCCGCTGCTTGCGGTCGTTTCCTTTGCGGCGGGACTTCTCTCTGTCTCCGCGGGCTGGCGGCTGGGACGGAAACTGGCGTCCTCCCTGAAAATAAACCTGGGACCGCTTTGCGGCGCGGCGCTTATAATCCTTGCTTTCCTTAAATAAATGCGGCTGCCGGATATATTCTTCCGACAGCCGCCATTGGCTTTTATTAGATTAAAGTTCCGCAACCTTTGCCTGAAGCTCGTCGTTTACTTCGCCTACAAGCATTACGATAGTATCCGCAATGGATTCTCTTGTGGTAGCCCAGTCTGTACCGTGCATTGCAGCTCTTGTACCAACGTTGTCGCCGCCCTGTGTTGTGTAGGAAGCGATATCGGTGGAGCAGCCCGATGCAAGGTCGTATACGGGGTACTGTTCTGCAAGCTTATTGATCTCCTTGAGGTTATCGACGATCTCCTGAGACCACTGGTAGTCGTCAAGAGCCTTTCTGTCGGAGATAGCGATCGCGCCCTCGTCGTTATTGCCGACGATGTTGCACTCGGAGAACAGAGCAACGCCCTGCGGGTTTGCCGCGCCCTTACAGAGAGCAAAACCGATTATCTTTGCGGTCTGATACGGATCGGAGCCTGCGGGAGACGGTACGGGAGCGATACCCAGATTTTCGGGTTCGATCTTGGTAGTCCATGTTGCAGGGTCTGATCTTACAGCGTATGGTCCAATGATGTAGAAGAGCTGTCTGCCCTCGCCCATCATCTGGGGCTGCTCAGCCCATGAGAACTGCTCTCTGGGGAAGATAAGTCCGTTTGTGAACAGGTCGTACTGGAAGTTCATTTCCTTTTCCATACCGGGGTCGTTAAGGTTGCAGACAAGCTGACCGTCCTTAGTGCTTACGGTAGGAACGCCGCCCGAGCAGAGCAGAGAGTTTTCAGCCCAGTAGCCGTCAAGACCCCACTGGTCGTTCTCTTCGTCAACGAAGTCCTGGAGCATGGACTTGAAGCTGTCCCAGTTCCACTCGCCCGCCTTGTACATCTCCCAGGGATCGTCGAAGCCGTTTGCTTCGATGGTTGCCTTATTGTAGATAACGATCTCCTCGGTCTCAACGCTTGTTACGAACTGGAAGTGCTTGCCGCCGAAGTTGAAGGTTTCCATAGCGTTTTTGGTGTTCTGCCAGATAGCGGAGTTCATGTCAACATAGTCGTCAACAGGCTGGAACATTCCGCTGATGATGCCCTTGGGGTAGTTGTAAACATCGTCGCCGGGGAAGAAGTCGATACCCTCTCCGCCGAGAACGTATGTAGAAAGGTCGTTGTAGCGGTTCTCCCATGTGGTCTGGTAGAACTTTACGGAGCCGCCGTATTTGCGCTCAAACATTTCCAGCGCAACGGATTTGGACGCGCCGTTTCCGCTGGGATTGATGTCATAGTGAGCAAGCCACTTGATCTCTTTATTTTCAAGCTCCACGTCCTGAAGCTGAGTCATTGCGTTTTCAAGGACTGATTCTTCGTCGCCTTTAAGTCCTTCTTCGTTTATTGCAACGGTAGCGGCTGTGGTCGTAATGACTTCCTGAGTGGTGGTTTCGGCTTCTCCGCCGCCTCCGCCGCCGTTTCCGGCATTTCCGCCGTCTCCGGAACCCTGATCGTTTCCGCCGCCGCAGGCTGCAAATCCTGCTGTCATTGCGAGAGCCATTAT
>CAMWVO010000208.1 GCA_947177695.1 uncultured Clostridia bacterium | reverse complement strand
TCTGTTATATTTTTATATCAGGACATTATCGACAAAATCGGCTGGAAATTCGCGGCTTTGTTCGACTATTCGCCGATTGACAAAGACGGTATATTTATGGCGGTATCCGTTCATCACATTTTAATGCTGCTGATTTCTCTGGGGATAATGTATATATTATACAAGAAAAAAGGTCTTGATTTCAAGATGAAACCCCAAAAGGACAAAATCGGTATAAAATATACTGTTCTGTATTGCACTGCTGTATTGGTTTATTATATTTTAGTGTACATTATAGGTATCGTGACAAACTCTGTCGCAGTGTACGATTATGAATTAAACGCCGTAAATGTAATAGGAACATTGGGATTTCAATTATTTCTGTCGGGTACAGCAGAGGAAACGGTTTTCCGTGCATTGCCTTTAGTCTGCCTTAAAAATGTATGCAATAAAAGCGGCAGATTTCTTGATATTATGATATTATTTTTTACATCGCTGATATTTGCTGCTGCGCATATAAACTTTACTGTTCCGCTTCCTTCTCAATGGGTCGGTGTTTTGTATGCTTTTGTAAACGGTGCGGCATACGGCTTTGTCTTTTTACGTTCGGAAAGCGTTATCTATCCGATGATAATGCATAATGTAAGCAATTTAATTTCTGTCGGAGGATGTTATCTGTACATGATATTATCCAATGCCGCTTAAAAAAATATTGATATACATTTTGCGAACAAATATATAAACAGTAATTTGAAAGGAGACGTTTATATGGGTTCTTTACTGCAATCAACGAGAAACACACGCGTCCTGCCAACAGGTACAAACCGATATTTCAGGAGCGATTTTCCCGAAAATCTTACCGATACGGAAGTACGGTGGCTGTTGGATAATAATATAACTACGATAGTTGACCTGCGTTCCGACGAGGAGGTTGCGGCAAAACCATGCGGTCTTAAAGAGCGGGACGGTTTCAGCTATTTTCATCTTCCCGTTACAGGCGGCGGAGGTACTCCGAAATCCCGTGAACATCTGCATACGGTTTATCGGCAGATGTTGGACAGGCAAATGGAGAAAATCATTGATACTGTCATGAATGCTAATTCAAACGTAATGTATTTTTGCACGGCGGGAAAAGACCGCACAGGCGTGGTATCGGCGGTTATTTTGAAACGGTTTGGCTTCAGCGATGAAGTTATCATTGACGATTATATGAAGTCTAAGGATAATTTAATGGATATGCTTACGGCGTATGTAAAGGCTCACCCCGAAGTGGATATAGAAATTATCATTCCGCACAGGGAGAATATGGAGCAGTTATTGAGGTCGTTGTAAGGCAACTAAATCGGAATTTACATTATTTGATTGAGGAAACGATGAATGAAAACATCTATTAAACTTGAAATATATTCTAACTACGAAAATCTTAATAAACACCTTCCTGCACGATATACCGCATTAGTAAGTAAAGGTTACTATGGTGAAATCGTGAATTTAATTTGTTTTCCCATAGATAAAACAGCTATTACCAGTGGCGATGTAATCAAAGCACAAAAAGGGATTGCTAATACAGAAATTAAAACGTTCTACTTCGCTCGTTGCTTTACTATTGAGGCAACTAAATTAATCAGTGAAAGTAATGGAATAGCATTTTATATGCACGATTTTCCTTGGTTTGACGAAAGTTATAACCGCATCCGTGGTGGAATGGATAAATAGCTAAATTATGATTTATTTTCTGACAATAAAAACGTGCAGAATAAAATATAATCAAAGGAGAGCACATAATGAACGATATAATGGAATTTGCCAACAGAGAAGAATTCAGAAAGTGGCTTAATGATAACTGCCTGACAAGTGAGGGAGTATGGCTTTTATTCGGCAAGGCGGGAGGTCCGAAAACAATAAAAGCGGCGGAAGCTCTTGAAGAGGCTCTCTGCTTTGGCTGGATAGACGGACAGATGCAAAGTATTGACGATAAGACCTATAAGAAATATTTTTCCGCCCGCAGGGCGAAAAGCAAGTGGTCGGATAAAAACAAGAAGCTGGTTCAAAGCCTTGAAGAGCGGGGACTTATGACCGACCACGGCAGAAAGAAAATAGAGGAAGCCAAGAAAAACGGTCAATGGGACGCTCCCGACCTTATGGCGCTTACGGAGGAGCATATTGCCCTTTTATCCGAGCTTTTGGAAAAATACGAGCCTGCTTTCACAAATTTTCAAGTCATGCCATTATCTGTGAAGAAAACCTACACTCGTGCATATTTTGACGCAAAGACAGACGCGGGACGTGAAAAGCGTCTTGTATGGATAGTGGACAGGCTCAATAAAAATTTAAGACCTATGTAAGTGTATTATTTACAAATTTGCGGAGTAAGTTAAATGATAGGAATATATGATTGCTTTGGGTACGGTCATGGCTATGACGTATCCTTTGAGGAAAGATACAGATTGATAAAAAATGCAGGCTTTGACTGCGTAATGCTTTGGTGGAGCGACCAATTCGGCAGGGGCGCGGGATATCAGAAGGACGTCCGGTTTGCAAGAGACGCAGGATTGTACATAGAAAACATTCACACGCCTGTTCATGAGCAAAACTGTCTGTCGTTTGATAATTCGGAGGGGGAAAGTGTTTTCAGCTGTTATTTGCAGTGCGTAAAGGATTGCTTTGAGTATTCTGTTCCGACAATGGTAATACACTTGCCGGGGGACGAATTTCCCATAACCGATTTAGGCAGGAAAAGGATAAGTATCATAATAAATGAAGCGGAGAAATATAATATCCAAATTGCTTTTGAAAATTTAGCTAACATTCAAAATCTTGCTTTGGTGTTGGAAGCGTTCCCGTCAAAAAACGTTGGATTTTGTTATGACAGCTGTCACCATATAAATTGTGCGCCTGATGCTGACCTGTTGGAGAAGTACGGAAACAGATTAATGGCATTGCATTTGCAGGACAACGGAGGAAAGCATAATCAGCACCAGCTGCCATTTGACGGAAAAATAGATTGGGTGACAGTTATGAAAAAGATTTCCCTTACGGGCTACAAAGGCGCTTCAACGCTTGAACCAATGAACTGGGATTATGAAAATCTGTCAATTCAGCAATTTTTGGAGCGTGCATATCAAAGCGCAAAAAGGTTAGATGATATGAGAACGGTATGCTTATGGCGTACGTGAAAGCTCACCCCGAAGTGGATATAGAAATTATCATGGAAATATGGAGCAGTTATTGAGGTCGTTGTAAAGCAGCTAAATCGAAATTTGAAGGTGTTAGCATGAAAAGCGATACAACTTATGATATAAATATCATGAGAAATATTATTTTGGATAGTCAGCACTTGCTAAAGAAAAGTTCCGACAATATAGAGAATATTGTATCGGATATTTGCGGATTGCAGTATGACCCAAATCCTACTATACATCTGAACCAATATATGATGCTTTGGTGCAGAAAAAAAGATTTTAAAGCAGAACAGTTGGATATTGCGGCATATAAAGAATTTAAGGTTGTCGAAACATGGACATTTAAACGGAATATGTTTTTTGTACCGAGAAATGAATATTCATTATATAAAAATGCAACGAAAGGCATTGTGAGGTGGGGTTCTTCCGATGAAAGCTGGCTTGCAGAGGGAGAAAGTCCCGAAGTTCAGGCTGCGGAAAGAGAGTTGAAACAAAGCTTGTCGGAGTTCGGTGGATTGACTGCTAATCAAATTTGGGAAAATTTGAATTTATCTTATGAATGGAATAAATATAGGAGAGAACACGACCAAAGCTATGATCTGCCTATATTCCGTGCTTTTTACAGATTGTGCCGCAGAGGAGATCTTTTGACTTGCGGCAGAAATCCGGGGACTTTCAGAGAACCTGTTTATATTTTAAAAGAAAAGATAGGTTTTCCGGATTGGACTAATGACCCCATTGATGAAAAACAAGCTATAAAATGTATAGTTGAAAAACTGACAGCTTCATTAGGAGTGACCGATCCGGTTCATGTTTCACATTTATCAGGCTACAAAACCGCCGATATTCTGCCTGTTTTTGAAGAGTTGGAAGTTGAAAAGAAGATATTACAGCTTTCATATAAAATCGGTCGTAAAAATTACTATGTCCATTCTTCCAAAATGCACCTCCTGAACGCTGAAAAAGCTGAGGACAGCAGTGAAGTTCGGCTTATATCGCCAATGGATACGATCGTAAGAGACAAAACCTGGCTTAAAACATTTTTTGATTATTCATTTTCTTTTGAGTATTTCAAGAAAAAAGGAATGAAATGGCCGCTTTCAATTCTTGCAGGAAATCAATTTGTCGGTTATTTAGACTGCAAGATGGACTGGAGAACCAAAAAATTTATTATTAAAGAAAGAAATATATTCAATTCCGATTTTAATAATTACAAAGGTATTGATACAGCGATTGAGGAATTGGCTGCTTTCCATGAAGCTAAAGAAATCGTAGAAAAGTAAGTTAAGAGGTTATTTTTATGTTAATAAAAATCGGTAATTTTGATTTTACGGAAGTGTGGGACGGAGTTTTTTATAAGAAGCTCTCGAATTATCCGCAGATATCCGACTGGGAGATAAGGACAATTATTGAGTTTATAGAATATGAAAATAAAT
>CAMWVO010000207.1 GCA_947177695.1 uncultured Clostridia bacterium | reverse complement strand
GGAGTTGTGTATAAGAGACTGGTGATGTCTGGACGCATGAGAAAATCCGGGAGGCGCTGGAAAAGCTGGAGGAAAGTGAGCGGGAGATAGTCAATATGCATATTCTCGCGGAGCTAACGTTCAGGGAGATAGCGGCAATTCTCGGGAAGCCGCTTGGTACTGTCACATGGAAGTACCGAAACGCAGTGTCTAAGCTGCAAAAATTTGTCGGGGAGGCGCAGTCGGTATGAAATTTAACGATAAAAAGATAAAAGAACTGTACAAGGCTCATGCGGAACAGAACGCGCCCGACATGGACGCTCTCTGGGAGCGCATAGAGCGGGGTCTTGACGAAAAGAACGCCGAAGACATAAGCGGCGTAACTTCAAGTCCCGTGAAAAAATCAATTTCTTTCAGAAAAATTGCTGTACGTGCGGCGCTGGCTGCGGCGGCTGTGCTGATAATTATTCCCGCCGCGTTCAGAGGCGCGAACACTTCCAACATGGCTTCCGACGGAGGCAGTATGTTTAACAACGCAAACGCAGAAAATGCCTCTCCAAGCGCTGTGCAGGAAGCCGATGCCGACAGTGAAAACGGCTATGACGCTTCCGATTTAGACGGCGGCGCAGTCGGAACTGTTATGTCAGATAAAAATACCTTTGGGGGAACGGTGCTGTACGAAAGTCTGAGCCTTGCTCCTGCGGGGGCTGCCGCGGATATGCCGTCGGGTGAAACGTCGGGAGACGATTTCTTTGTTGAGGCAAACGTTCTGATACACACGGACATTATCGTGAACGCATATGTGGACAGAGTTTACAGCCGCGGCGGAACGGTTTGCTACGAGCTTACCGCCGAGAACGCCGATACCCGCGAGACGGAAAACATCACGGTGGAAAGCGCGACGCCCTACAGACTTCTTGAAAACCGAAGCTACCTGCTTCCGCTGACTTTAAACGGAGAAAGCTATAGCCTTGCTTTTGAGAATGCTCCCCAGATAGAGTTCACCCTTGACGGCGGAATGATTTTCCACAACGGCTGGGTAACTCTGGACGACGAGTTTGCCGCGGACGTTATCTACCCTCAAAACGGTATTGACGACTTTTTCTACGACCGCATGAAATTTTCCTACAGCGCGGACGCGGATATCCTTGTTAAAAAATGGCACGAACTGAGAGAGGACGGTTAAACCTATGAAAAGAAAAGCTTTGCTGACTGCGGGTCTGGCTTGCACGCTTACGCTGACGGGGTGTCATGCACCGTGGGACAGCGATGTGCAGACGGTTACCTGTCTTGCGGCGGAGGAAACAACTTCGGCTTGGTCGGAAGTGATAGACAACGCTTCGGACATAGTCCCCGCGGCGGACAGTACAAACAACACGGAGGGAGACTTTGAAAGCATGGAAAATTTTGAGACTGCATTTCTGAAATATGCGGCGCGGGACGGCAAAAGCTTTGTTATATCTCCCGCAAGCGCGAAATTTGCCATGAGCATGGCTGCTCTGGGAGCAGGAGAAAATTCCTCAACCGAAAAGGAGCTTTTGGGACTGTTCGGCTACGGCAGCAAAGCGGAGATGTCCGAGGTCAGCAAAAAGCTTGTGGAGGAACTGAACCGCGAGGACGGCAGCCTGTCCGCGAAAAATTCCGTGTGGGTATCCGACGCGGCGGGGGAGCTGAACCCCGGCTATATGAGCGGTCTGACGGATATTTTTGGTGCGGAAAGCTTTTCATGCGACCTGACCTCCCAGACCTTTGTGGACGTGCTGAACGGCTGGGTGGATAAAAATACCAACGGTTTAATAAAACAAATGCTGAGTGAACCTCTGCCCGAGGACGCGCGGCTTGCGCTGGTGAATACGCTGTACTTCAAAAACAAGTGGGAAAAGCCGTTCGGCGACAGATATCCGGGTGGATTTTACGGCGCGGACGGCTACAACAAGAACGCTCCCGCAATGAGGGTGACGGAGAATATGTCCTACTCGGCAGGGGAGACGTTCAAGTCGGTGCGGCTGAACTATACGGACGGTTCGTCCATGAAAATTTTCCTGCCGAACGATGAGAACAAGCTTGTAATGGATATTATCGCGGAAATGTCCGCGGAGGAGCTTTCGGCGGCGTTAAATCCCGATTATATTAATGAAAAGGTTGCTTTGACCATGCCGCCTTTCGAGTGCGACTACAAGGCTTCGATTGCGGATATGTTCAAAAGTCTGGGGGTCAGGGACTGCTTCACTCAGGGTCTTGCGGATTTCAGCGGCATTACCTCGGAGGAAAAGCTCTTTATATCGGACGTGATACAGAGCGCGAAAATAATCTGCGACGAGGAGGGTACGGAGGCTGCCGCGGCTACAATGGGTATCGCGATGCTTATGCACGCAGAGCCCGACCCGATCGTGCTTACGGTTGACCGTCCGTTCCTCTACGTGATAGAGTCACCATCGGGAGAGACCTTGTTTATGGGCGTTATTACGGATGTTAAGTGAAAGTGGTGATTGAGATGAAAAAACTGAAATTTTTGGCGGCGGCGGTCGCTGCCGTAACGGTTGCGGGGATATTTTCCTCCTGTTCGTCCAACGAGACCAATAACACACCCGCCGAAACCGCGTCGGAAACGGAAAGAGTTCAAGCCGAAGCGGTGTACTCAACGGAGGAAATATTCGGCAGCTTCAACGGTGCGTTTCTGAAAGAATATCTTAAGGAGCAGGACAGCTTTGTTATCTCGCCGCTGAGCGCGAAGCTTGCGCTGAGTATGGCGGCTGCGGGAGCGGACAGCGGATCTGCAACGGAAAAGGAGCTGCTTGACCTGTTCGGCTACGGCACAAAAGAGGATATGCTTGCCGACTGCGGCAGGATAACAGCGGAGCTTGACAGTTCCAAGACAATCTCCACGGCAAATTCGGCTTGGCTGTCAGACAGTTTGAAAGGTCTGAACGACGGTTACAGCGATACTTTAAAGGACGTTTTCTCCGCGGAGCGTTTTACCGAGAACTTATCCTCGGACGGCTTTGTGAAGAAGCTAAACAAGTGGGTGGATAAAAATACCAACGGAATGATACCGCAGCTGCTGAACAGTCCGCTTTCCGGGGACGCGCGGCTTGCGCTGGTGAATGCGCTGTACTTCAAAAACGAGTGGGTCTGTAAGTTTGAGAAAAGTTCTACACATGACCGCGACTTCTACGGCAAAAACGGTACGGTACAAGTGCCCACAATGTACATGGTTGAGCATTTGCAGTACGGCGAGGGCAAGCGTTTCAGGTCGGTAACGCTGCCCTATAGGGACAGCTCCTATATGCGGGTGTATCTTCCGCTGGACGAGAATGCACAAATTGCCGAACTTATTGCGGAAATGAGCATTGAGGAGCTTAACGCCGAGTTTGAGACGGGATACGAGGAGAAAAAGGTTGTGCTGTCTATGCCGAAATTTGAGTGCGAAAGCGGAGGTTCGCTGCTTGAAATGCTTGAACGTCTCGGCGTTCAGGAGGCGTTCGACCCCGGCGCCGCAAGCTTCGGAGGTATTACAGACGACGAGGACGCAAACCTTTACATTTCCAAGATAATCCAGGCGGCGAAGATAATCTGCGACGAGGAGGGCACTGAAGCCGCCGCGGCGACGCTTGTTACAATGGACGCGGGAGGGGTAATGCCCGTGGAAGAACTGGTCGAGTTTATCGTTGACAGACCTTTTTTGTACGAAATAAAAACAGCTTCCGGCGAAACGCTTTTCATGGGCGTTATGCAGGACATTAACAGTTAAGGAGGATCTACTATGAAAAACAGAAGAAGATTTGTTTGCTCGGTAATTGCAATACTGACCGCGGCGGGAATGCTTTCGGCGTGCAGCAGCGGTGATTCAGGCTCTGCGGACGGCGGAGCGTATTACGAACCGACGCTCGGATACGACAACTACGACGGCGCCGCAGGCGGTGCTGCCGCTGACAGCTACGATTATGATACTCCGCAGGCAACCGTCAACAACAATTATGTTCCGCAGGGAAACAACAACAGCGGCTTTCTACAGCACGCTGACGCCGCTGATGGAATTACTGTTGACGGAGGAGTAGCCGGACTTGAAGCGAACGCAGACGACACCTACCCAACAGAAGAGGACAGTGACGGCTGGACTTGGACGGAGACTAAAGGCTACAGCTATCAGGAGTACTTCAACACCGAGGAGTACAGCAAAATTACCGAAAGCGGCTACAAATCCGTGGCGGCAAATCCGCTGTCAACCTTTTCTGTGGACGTTGACACAGCCTCCTACGCAAACGTGCGCAGAATGATAGAGTACGGCGATTATGTCAATCCCGAAGCTGTGCGTATCGAGGAATTTATCAACTACTTTGACTACAGCTATCCACAGCCAACCACAGACGACCCGTTTTCGGTCACAACGGAGCTTTCCGACTGTCCTTGGAACAGCGAAACAAAGCTTCTTTTGGTGGGACTGAAAGCGGAGGAGATAAAGCGCGAGGAGCGGGAGCCTCTCAATCTTGTGTTCCTGATAGACGTGAGCGGCTCTATGTTCTCGGAGGATAAGCTCCCGCTGGTACAGAAAGCGTTCACCATGCTGACGGACACTCTCACCGAGGACGACAGAATTTCAATCGTAACCTATGCGGGTGAGGAA
>CAMWVO010000206.1 GCA_947177695.1 uncultured Clostridia bacterium | reverse complement strand
AAACCTATAGGAAAAAAAGTCTGGATACCTACGATAACTGCGGCGGCTTGCGCGTCTGTGATTTGCGGAGCACTGGTTCTCGGCGGCGGAAACGGCGGTGATATTTCAACAGACGGTTCGGAAACAACATCTCCCGGTACGCTTGAGGGCGTTGACGGTGACGACGGAAACCTGTTATACCTGTTCACTCATGTGGAAACACTTGCAGAAGCGGAGTACCCCGTAATGGCGAAATATCCCAACGAAGATGACTGCTTCGACGAAAACGGCGTCTGGCAGGACGAGCTTGCCGCCCTGTACTACGACCCTTGGTACGAACAGTGCATAGAACGCAGAGATGCGGGAAGTCTGCTTGTTTATGACAGCCTTACGGGCTTTGTAATGTCAACGTCAAATGAGTTCCTGACGGGTTCGGACGGGGAAAACCGCGTGTACTCTCCGGGAAGCGTCTATATGGCTCTTGCCATGCTTGCGGAGACAACTGACGGAAACAGCCGCTATCAGATACTTGAACTGCTTGGAGCGGACAGCATAGAATCCCTGCGGGAGCAGGCGGGAAATATGTGGAAAGCCACCTATCACAACGACGGCGCGACCACCTCGGTGCTTGCAAATTCTCTTTGGCTGAACGATGGCGTAACGTTCAATGTGGGGACGGTCAACAGGCTTGCGGACATCTACCGCGCTTCTTCCTACCGCGGGGATATGTCCTCGGAGGAAATGACCGCCGCCCTCAGGGACTGGCTCAACGAGCAGACAGGAGGGCTTCTGGGCGACGCGGTGGAAAATGTTACGCTTGACCCCGAAACTGTAATGTCCCTTTGCTCAACGGTTTATTTCCGTGCGAAATGGAACGCTCAATTCTCGGCGGCAAACAACGACTATAAGACGTTCCACAGTCCCGACGGCGTTATCAAAGTTGAGTTCATGAACAACACCAACGAATACGGACCTTACTTCTGGGGCGAGGATTACGGCGCGGTATATCTTGCGTTTGCGGACGGCGGAGGTATGTGGCTGATGCTTCCCGACGAGGACAAGACCGTTGATGACGTACTTGCTTCGGGAGAATATCTTGATATGATAAAGCAGGACTACAGCTGGGAAAAATCGAAGCCGATAATTGTACATTATTCCGTTCCCAAGTTTGACGTGGCTTCGGAGCTAACGCTTGCGGACGGTCTGAAACGGCTGGGAATAACGGACGTTTTCGATTCCACACAGTCGGATTTTACACCGCTTACAGATGATATGGACGGAATTTGTGTCTCGGACGCAAAGCACGCCGCCCGCGTGCAGATCGACGAGGAGGGCTGTACTGCCGCGGCATTCACCCAGATGTCAGCAGACGGAGCCGCGCTTCCCCCCGAGGACGAGATATATTTTACGCTTGACAGACCGTTCGTATTTGTGATAGAGAGCGACACAAATCAGCCGCTGTTTATCGGCACGGTCTATAAACCGTAAAATACGGCAACCGTAAATACGGCACCCTTAAAAGCTGCAAAAATCCCTGCTCCGCGATTTGGAACAGGGATTTTATCATTTTGGTCAGACTTAATAAAGCTTGGGAAGCTCGTCGAGAGTAATGACATACTCGTCGTTGTAGATTTCTTTCAGGACTGCCGTGTCGTTATGGTCGGTGATGTACTCGGTGTGCCATGTCATGAACCAAACCCAGTCGGTTTTTCCGTCGGTAAGCTGCTTCGCGGTGGGAATGCGTCCGCACTCGTGGAAGCATATGGGCATTTCCTTGCCCGCAACGTCCTGAACCTTGGTGTAGAGCTTTTCGTTCGCGCCGTCGCTGTAGGAATCCGCGCCCGCAATGTCAACGTACTCGTCTCCGGGATACCACTTGTCGTAACCTCTGCCGTTGCCCGAATAACCAAGCACCCAGATAAGGTTGTCAAGCTCCCAGTAGTTTGTGTAGCGGTCGTACATGATACGCCAGAGCTTTACAAAGTTGTCCGCGCCGCCTTTGCCCCACCAGAACCAGCCTCCGTCGAACTCGTGGAAAGGTCTCCACAGCACGGGGATATTCTTTTCTTTAAGCTCCTTTAACGCCTCGGCAGCCTTATCCATGCCCGCGATAAGAGCTTTGTACTCGGCAGTACCCTCGGTAAGAGCCTTGTCCCAGTCGTCGATCTTGGTTTTCATGCACTCGTCCCAGCTGTGGCTGAAATCCGATCCGCAGTGCCAGCAGATAGTTACAATGCCGCCCTTTTCGTGCCATTCCGCGGCGCGCTTGTTCACGCCCTCGAAGTCGTCGTTCATGTAGTCGAGACCTCTTATAGCGGGGTACTTGCCGGTATTTTTGTAGATGTAGTCAAATTCGTACTGGTCGCTGCCCATCCATGTGGACTCCTGCTGTCCCGAAATAATTTTTGTGCGGTAAACGCTTGAAATGTATTCGTACAGAGCCTGAGCCTCCTCAGTGGCGTCGGGATTGGAAAGCTTGGGTTTATTGTCCGCGGAGACGGAAGCTTCTTCTGCCATAGCGGATGGGGTATCGATTTCCGCAGAAGTGTTTTCTGTATTCGCACCGCAGGATACCGCCGAAACGGTCATTGAGAAAACGGCAGCCATTGCAAGAATTTTTTTCAGTGATATCATAATAAACTTTTCACGGACAGAGCCGTGCGCTCCTTTCGCAAAAATTTGTGACTGTGTATTAAGTTTAGCATATTTTGGGGTGCGGGTCAATTCTTTTGAAGTGATTTGGCGTATTTCACAAAATGCCGTGAAATTCTTGTATATTTCAGCACGCAAAAAATTTTTTCTGCAAAATTTTAAAAAAATTTTCTTTCCGTGAAAAATTCTGCCTTTCTGAGTTGTATTCATTATATAAGACGTTAGCGGCTTCACTTATTCTATTTCACTTCCAATGTGTTGGCAAAAAATTCTGCACAAAAACCATATGCGCAAGTTTTTGTTTGAATTTTTTGCACACATTTAGGTCGTGAAATAGTATTACCCAACTTTTGAAAGGATTGATATTTATGAAAATGAGTAAAATTTTTGCGGCAGTATCGGCGGCTGTTATGGCGGTATCGTTTATTCCCGCGGCGGAAGTATCGGCGTATATTATTGACGGGTACTACGAAACTCTGTCCCCGGCGGCGGAGTTCGGCTCGGTAAACGAGCTTGCTGAGCATATCCGAAGCCACGGCGGAAGCGTGACCGTCCGCGATCCCTACACCGACGAGTTCTTTGCATTCGAGGAGGTTGAATCCATATGGATACCGGAGGGCTTTTCCGATTATATTGACAGTATAGGCAACATATCCTTCGATCAGACAGGTTCAGCTGTAACATTCAATTTCAGCAGCGGAAGCTGCACGCTCACAGCCTACAACAGTCAGGTTGCGGGGAAATCCTGCTATGACAGAGTAAGGTCGTATAACGACAAGCAGAAGGTAAACGGCAGGACGGTCTACCGTGCGAACAGCTATTTCGGTTCGGAGTACTGCTGGAAGCAGGGCGGAAAATATTTCTATCTGTCCATAAACGGCAATTTCGGCGGCTTCTCCTACTGTAACGCCGAGGAGTATATGATACCCGAATATTCCTCCGAGGGACTCCGCAACATCTACGGCAGACTGTACTACGTTCAGTCCGACGGCAGCTACTATGTTGGCTGGAAAAATATCGGCGCAAATAAATATTTCTTCGGCATGGACGGCGCGGCTCTTACAGAGAACACAGTTGTCGGAAATGTAAGATATACCTTTGACAAGAACGGCGTGTGCGGCGGAAGATACACAGGCTGGGTCAGAAAAGACGGCTACAGATACTATTATAAAAACGGAATGTACGTTACGGGCGTGAATAAAATTTCAGGAAAGACCTACACCTTCAGCGACAACGGTATCCTCCTGTACTGATACGGGAGGTACGGTCTGCTATGAAATTTAAAACTGCATTTTTTGCGGCTCTGGCGGCGGCGGTGCTGCTTTCCTCCTGCGGGAATGCTCCCGACGACAAAGAAATCGCGTCCGCCGAGGCAGCCCATGTCACGGAGCTTGAGTTCTACGACAGATTTTCCAATGCCGAGGTGGAAAATATGGCGTTTTCCAAGCTGGGACTTTTCTCCCTTACCTGCGATTACGACACGCGGGATATAAGGATATACAAGGACGGCGAGGAAATAGAGGTGCTCTATAAGCTTACCAATATGACGGGCATGACGATAGACGCCGAGCTTCAGATAGCGGGAGGCAGCAGCATTGACGACATGGCATGGCTTTACGTTTCCGATGAAAACAGAAATCCCGCAGCCACGGGCTGGGCGGAGGAAAAGACATTTCTGCCCTATGAGACCTATGAGATACCAATAAAGCTGACTATCCCCGACGGGGCAGCGGAGGGCAGCTGCCATCTTGCGGCGGGTATCGGCATACAGGTGTTCAACGAGGATATAACCGAACGTATGCAGCTTAATTATTGCAGCGTGTCCATGGGCGTCATGTATGTACCTGTCAGATAAATAAGGATACAGAGGCAGCTTTTGTCCCGGAAGCAAAATTTGTTGTCATCACTATAAACGGCGGCATGGGTAAAGGCTCAGCCTTTCGTGCAATGTCGGTATAGAAGCTTTTTCTCGTCTCG
>CAMWVO010000205.1 GCA_947177695.1 uncultured Clostridia bacterium | reverse complement strand
GGTTTCCGTACAGAAAAAAAGATATGCCGACGGTAAATTGAATGAAGATCAAATTGCAAAATTATCCGAAATAGGTGTGGAATTTTAAATAAGATTGTGTGGGAAGAAAATGGACAAGCATATGAAAAATGAAATAATTATGCGGCTGCTTAAGGCGGTAAGCGTGCTTGGAAATACTGTACTTTTTATGCTGTATTTTTATTTGTCAAGTCCGACCTTGCGGCAAATTGATAAGCATTTAACGCCGTATATTTTGTTTACATTAATATTTCTTATTCTCGATATTTGGCTTGTGCGCGTATATAATTCCTTTGAAATAGGCGGAAGAAAGATCTATGAGTTGATTTATTCTCTGACACTTTCAAGCGTTGTTGCTTCGGGAATTATGTATATTGTTCAGGCGGCTTTTCTGCACAAAATACCGAATTTGCTTATGCTTTTTGGAGCATTTATAGCTGAATTTATCTGGAATACCCTGTGGGTATTGGCGGCGCATAAAACTTATTTTAAGCTTTATAAAGCAAAGAAAACCGTGATAATTTACCGCTCCGAAAATGATTTGCGGAAGCTTGCGGAAATCAGTTCTCTTTCAAATAAATTTGAAGTAATAAAGCATATTGAAAATCCAAAGGAAATTCATTCGCTGATTGAGGAAATCGGAGACTGCGAGGCTGTATTTATAGCGGGTGTTGAGGCTACATTGAGAAACGGCATCATAAAATATTGCGTTGAAAAAAATATCCCTGCATACATAGAGCCCAAAATAGGCGATATTCTTATGTCCGGTGCGAAGCATTTACAGATGTTCAGCGTACCTGTTCTGAGGGTAAGACACGCCGCTCCCGATCCGTTTTACTTGTTTATAAAGCGGGCGATAGATATTGTTTTATCACTGGTCGGAATTATTGTTACAAGTCCGATCATGCTGTTTATGGCGATTACGATAAAAGCTTATGACGGCGGTCCGGTTTTCTATAAGCAGACAAGACTTACCAAGGACGGAAAGGAATTTCAACTTGTAAAGTTCAGAACAATGCGTGTGGATGCGGAAAAAGACGGAGTTGCGCGGCTTGCGTCAGAAAACGACGACAGAATAATTCCGGTAGGCAGAGCCTATAGGCGTTTTAGGCTTGATGAGCTGGGACAGCTTTATTGTATCTTGTTAGGTACTATGACAATAGTCGGTCCACGTCCGGAACGCCCGGAAATTGCCAAGCAGTATGAAGAAACGCTGCCCGCGTTTGCGCTGAGATTACAAGTCAAGGCAGGACTTACGGGGTACGCTCAGATATACGGAAAGTACAACACAGAACCATATGACAAACTACAAATGGACTTGATGTACATAAACGATATGTCTCTTAGCTGTGATATTGGACTGATGTTTGCTACGGTCAAGATTTTGTTTATGCCGGAAAGCACAGAGGGTATAAAGGCGGGACAGATTACAGCAGATAAAAGTACTGCCAAACCATCTAAAGAATTGGTTGCTGCAAATGAAGAAAAATAAGAGGAATATCTATGGAAAAAGAAAAAAAGGTGCTTTTTGTTGCTACCGTGGTAAAAACGCATATAAATGTTTTTCACTTGCCGTATTTGAAAATGTTTAAAGAAATGGGCTATAAAACCTATGTTGCGGCAAAAAATGATGATGAAAATGAGCCGTGTGTTATACCGTACTGCGACTGCTATTTTGATATTCCTTTTGTAAGAAATCCTCTTAATAAAAATAATTTTTCGGCATATAAAATGCTGAAAAAAATAATTAATGAAGAAAATTTTGACATTATTCATTGTCATACACCTGTTGGAGGAGCATTGACAAGACTTGCCGCTCGCAAATCGCGTAAAAAAAGTACAAAAGTAATATATACGGCACATGGTTTCCATTTTTACAAGGGCGCACCATTGAAAAACTGGCTGTTATATTATCCTGCCGAGAAACTTTGCTCTTATTTTACGGACGTGCTTATCACGATAAATAAAGAGGACTACACGCTTGCTCAAAAGAAAATGAAAGCGAAAAAGACAGTTTATATTTCCGGCGTTGGCATTGATCTTAATAAATTTATGCCTGCTGAAATAAACCGCGAGAGCAAAAGAAAAGAGCTTAGTATTCCTGATGGAGCGGTATGGATTTTGGCTGTAGGAGAACTGATCCGCAGAAAAAATCATGAAACATTGATACGAGCTGTTGCCGGTATGGATAATGTTTATCTTACAATAGCGGGAAGAGGCGAATTACATAATTATCTTCAAAATCTGACAGATGAGCTGAATATTTCGGAAAAGGTGAAATTGCTGGGGTTCCGAAGCGATGTGGCAGAGCTTTGCGAGAATGCGGATATATTTGTATTTCCCTCTTTTCAGGAGGGCTTACCTGTTGCCTTAATGGAAGCAATGGCGTGCGGTCTCCCTATAGCTTGCAGCAGAATACGAGGTAATACGGATCTGATTGATGAGGAAAAGGGTGGAATAATGTTTGACCCCAAAAGTATTGAGGATGCTGCAAATGCTTTAAATAAGCTTTTGAAAAGTGATTTTAATGTTATGGGGCGTTATAATATTCAAAAAATTAAGAATTTTGATTTGGAAAAAGTAAAAAATGAGATGAAAAAAATATACGAAACGGAAGTGGAAAATTGAAGCTATTATTCATTTATATTGATGAAAAAATATTTGTTGACGATAAAAACAATATGTATTCAACCGGAAATTTCACCCCCGATGTTTGGAACAGATATTTATCCTTGGTGGAGGATTTGCAGGTTGTTATGACAAGAAATCCAGTAAAATTAAATCCATCTCAATTAAGCCATTCTGTACATAAGATAGATTGTTCAAAAATAGGTATGCATCTTATTCCACACAATAAGGATTCGTTCAGGCATTATTTTTCAAGAAAAATTAGAAAGGAACGATTTAATACTTTTGAAGAGGAAATCAAAAATGCAGATGCTGTTATAATACGTACACCAAATTCAAAGTTGGTGAATTTGTGCAAAAAATATAACAAACCATACTCCGTTGAGGTAGTTGGATGTATATGGGATGCGTTATGGAATCATTCATTTAAGGGGAAAATTCTTGCGCTTCCTAATTTTGTTGATTTAAGAAAATCGGTAAAAAATGCTCCTTTTGTTTTGTATGTAACAAATAAATTTTTACAGAAAAGATATCCTACAAATGGTGTTTCGGTTGGCTGTTCGGACGTATTATTAAATGATATTGACGAATCTGTTTATCAGAAACGTTTAGATAAAATAAAAAATCATAACGGTAAAATTGTTCTTGGAACAGCGGCGGCTTTGAATGTTAAATACAAGGGACAGCGATTTGTTATACGTGCGCTTGCAGAATTAAAAAAGCAGGGAATTTCAAACTTTGAGTATCAGCTTATCGGCGGAGGAGACGCTTCGGCACTGATTAACGAAGCTAACAAAAACAATGTCGGCGATCAAGTTAAAATTGTTGGACAGCTTAATCATGACAAGGTTTTTGAGTGGCTTGAATCTATAGATGTATATGTGCAGCCAAGCTTACAGGAGGGCTTACCGCGGTCTGTGGTTGAAGCAATGAGCTGCGGCCTGCCCTGCATGGGTACTGCTATTGCGGGCATTCCGGAGCTTATTGATGAAAGTATGCTTGTGGGAAAAAGAAACAGCCATGAGATAGCAGAAATTTTAAAAAGTCTCAATAAAGAAAAAATGCTTGAGCTTTCTAAAAAAAGTTTTGAGAAAGCTAAGGAATTTGACAGAAAAACATTGGATAAGAAACGTAATGATTTTTATATGAATTTTATTAAAAGTATAAAGTAATTTTTGGAGAATAAAATGAAAAAGCTTGGAATTATTGTTGGCTCGCTTGCAAGAGGCGGCGCTGAGCGCGTCAGCATATATCTTGCATCTTATTTTAAAAGTCATGGTTGGGATTGCGATATTATTACGTTTTCAAAAAGAGAAAACGAATATGAGCTTCCAAAAAATATAAAGAGGTATATTGCTTACGATAAAAAACCATGCGTTTTTTCTACAATAAAAAAAATCAGAGACAAAATAAAGGAAAGCAATCCGGATGCGGTATTGATCATGGATACTCCGACTTGTACATATACAGTTCCGGCTTTGATGGAATTGAAAATACCGTTTGTTGTTTCGGAAAGAAATGATCCGACTCATTTTCCGGGGAACAAACTGAATATAAAAATTGCGCGGCTTTTGATGAAAAAAGCAAACGGATTTGTATTTCAGACAAACGATGCTAAAATGTTTTACGATAAAAGTCTGCATGGAAGAGGTATAGTGATCCCAAATCCTCTTATGAATGAAAAACTTCCGAAAATTTATTCGGGTGAAAGAGAAAAAAAAATTGCCGCGGTCGGAAGACTTCATATGCAGAAAAATCATAAAATGCTCATTAAGGCATTTGCAGAGATCCATAAAATTTATCCGGAATATTATCTTGATATATACGGAGAGGGTCCGCTTGAAACGGAACTTAAGCAATTATGCTGCGAACTTGATATAGATGATTTTGTATGCTTTCATGGCAGCGTTACAGATGTTGTTGAAAGAATTAAAAATTCTGCAATGTATGTGATGTCATCGGATTTTGAAGGAATGCCGAATGCATTAATTGAAG